>JACREV010000159.1 GCA_016218095.1 Deltaproteobacteria bacterium
CGAAGAAACGCGAAAAGGCCTTTAATTAAAAAAGGCCTGAGTCAATGGATTACATTATACTTTATTATGCGGGGGGATTACAAGGGAGCCGGGGGATGCTATTTTTCGGTGGTCTTCTCGCCGCGGAGCAGTTTCCTCTGCTTGGCAAAGATATACCTTATGATCTTGTCGCGCGTCGTCTCGTCCATGTCCAGATACTTGACGGCTATCTCGTACTTGCCGTCGTCTGTGGGGATCGAGCGGACGACCTCGCACTTTATCTTTATGACGTGCGCGTGCGTGGGGAGGAAGGTCTTCAGGAAGAGCCTGTCTCCGGAGTTGAAACGCTCGGTGCTGAAGAACCGGAGGCCCCCGCCGCTGATGTTCACTTCTCTCGCCTCGGGCATGTTGAAGCCGTTCTTGCCGGCCATGTGGTTAAGGAGGATATTGAGCTTCTGGTTGATGTCGAAGAGGAGTTCGTAGAGCCTGGGGTTCTCCTCGGGTCTGGGGTCGATGTCGTCGAAGAGGAGCTCCCAGTCGGACCGTATGTCCGCGGGTTCTTCCCCTGAGAGGACCTCGTAGTAGACCGGGATGTTGTCGTTGGTCCGGACAAACTCCCTCTGCCCTTTTTCGGCGGATATCTCGCCGTGAAAGTCGGTCATACGGCCACCTTCAGTATTCCTGAACGGAGGAACGCTTCTACGACCTCCGGGTCGAACTGGGTGCCGGAGCACCTGACTATCTCGTCCCTCGCCACGTCGAGCGGGAGGGCCTTCCTGTACGGCCTCGTCGAGGTCATCGCGTCAAAGGTGTCGGCGACGCTGAATATGCGCGCCACGACCGGGATGTCTCCGCCGGAGAGCCCCCTGGGGTATCCTCCGCCGTCCCACCTCTCGTGGTGGTAAAGGACCACGGCCTTCTCGAGCGAAAGGAGGTTAAGGGGCCTCAATATCTCCTCCCCCCTCACCACATGCGACTTCATTATCTCCCTCTCGTCCATGGAGAACTGCCCCTCTTTCAAGAGTATATCGTCGCGGACGGCTATCTTTCCTATGTCGTGGAGCGGCCCCGCGAAGCTGATGCTGTCGACTATGTCCTGCCTGCACTCAAGGGCCCTTGCTATCTGCACGGCGTACCTTGTCACCCTGTCCGAGTGGTCCTTGGTGTAGGTGTCGCGCGCGTCAAGGGCGTTTATGAGCGAATTCAGCGCGGCTATGATGGATGAGAATATGTTCTCGGACAGCGCTATGTTCTCAAGCTTCAAAGACGCCTTTGCGGTCAGGTTCAGGAGGAGCGTCAGCGCGTCGTTCGTAAAATCGACCCCGCTCTCCATCCCGGAGAGCCCGAGGATGACGACTACCTCCCTGTTTATCATCAGGGGGGCGAGCAGAAGAGACGGCCTTTTACCCGGGCCCATCGAGCCCGCCACCAGGGGAGAGAGGTCGCGCCCGTCCACAAGGAAATGCGAGTAGCACTTGTTTTGCAACACGCCCCTGAAGGGCTCTTCCGACGCTGAAAAACCGACCCCCACGATGTCGCCGTCGTACCCGGACGCCGCGCGCACGACAAGCGCCGCGCCGTCCCTCTCCACGACCATTATGAAGGCCTTGCCGGCGTCCGTTATTATCTGGGCGATGTCCATGGTCTTCCTGAAGATGTCTTCCTTCTCGCTCACCTCGTCGAGCGTCTCGCTTATGGTGTGAAGGATGGAGAGCTCCTTTATCTTGTCCTCGAGCCTGCGTCTGGCGAGTTCGGGGAGCTGTACCATGGTCCTGTGGTTATTGGCGGGCCTGGCCTCCTCCGGCGCCCTTACCACCCTCGCTTCGCTGACCGCCTTCCTGACGATTATCTCGAGCTCCTCGCTCTTGAAGGGCTTGGCGAGGAAATCGACGGCCCCTATCTTCATCGCCTCGACGGCGAGGTCTATCGAAGGGTATCCGGTCACCATGACGACCGGCACGTCCGGCGCGGACTCCCTGGCCATCAACAGGAAGTTCATGCCGCTCAAGCCGGGCATGTTTATGTCGGCGAGGATGCAGTCGTAATGGACTCCGCGCAGGGCCGAGAGAGCGCCTTCGGCGTTGGAGAAGGCGTCGACCTCCCACCCCTTGCGCTCGAGGATCTCGCTCACCGCCTCCCGGACCGAGTCGTCGTCGTCGATGAACATTATCCTGAACTGATCGGCTATCGCTACCGCTGTCCGCAATTCCATTGTTTTCACGAATGAGCTCCGCTCAATTAGACTTCAGGGCCGGTTTGGTCCTTATGAAGCGGTCCGCCTCCTTCAAGTACTCCTGTTGCTTCTGGGGGGGGAGGGCCTCCCTGGAAGCCGCCGGTAACGCCGGGGACGGTTCAATCTGCTCCCTCGGACCGTTCTGCTGGGCAAGCGCGCTTTTCAAGACGGATATCTCGCCGTAAGCGGTCCGGAGCTCGTCTAAGAGCCCCTTGTTCTGGAGCATGAGACGGAGCCTCTCGCACGCGTTCTTTATGACTATCATCAGCTCGTCGAGCCTGAAGGGCTTGGCTATGTAGTCGTACGCGCCGGCCTCTATCGCCTTCACCGCCGTCTCTATGGTGGCGTAGCCGGTGATGATGATGACGAGTATCTCCCTGTCGAGCTCCTTGATCCTTTTGAGGAGCGCGAGCCCGTCCATCCCCGGCATCATGAGGTCCGTGATGACGATGTCGTACCTCTCCATGCGGAGCTTCCTCAAGGCCTCCTCCCCTTCCTTTGCGACGGAGACGGTATAGCCCCAGTTCTTGACCGCTTCGGTCAAGAGCTCCCTGAGATCGACGTCGTCGTCGGTTATGAGTATCTTGAAGTTGTCAGGAGCCACTTTGACCTGTTTTATGGCTGGTTGTCCGTTAGCCGCCTTTTGCCTCGATCGATAAGAATATACAATTGCGGCGAGGTGGTGTCAATACTCGTTTTTCAAGGCTTTTTCGCGCCGTTCTGCTCGGATATCCGCGCCATGAGCTGGCCCATGATATGCTTCTTTTTGCCTTCCTCCGAGATGACCACCGAGTCCCCCTCGGAGGGCTTTGCGTCCTCATGGCGGGCCCTCTCGTTCTTGTTCGAGTGCCTGTCCGAGAGCGCCAGGTTCTGTCCCGGGAGCGTGTCTATTTTGAACATGTCGGCCCCTCCCCAAATGTATTTACGGTCACTTCTTATATCGGCGGTCAAGGCCGTCTGCTTTAGGATTTTTTCAGGATTTTCTCGGTATTCGGAGAGGATTTTTCAGAAAGGCCGGCAAAGCTAAGGAGGAGTTTGAGCTAAACGATATAACCTGCCGTATTACAACAAAAAAAACTACTTGCCTAACGAGTGGACGCGTTGTAGGCCTTCGCTACCCTTGCTCCCCTTATTACCCTGCCGAGCTTGCCCGCGATCTCGTCCATCGAGGACTCGATGCAGAGGGAAAGGGCCCTGTCATGATCGAGTATCCTTGCTATGAGCGAGTGCGCCTCCTCGCTCTTAAGGTCCTGGGATTCGAGCGAAGAGAGCTCGGCGAACAGCGCCTCCCTCTCCTTCTGCTTCAAAAGGAGCTCCTCGAACCTCTTCTCGTCGAAGAGCCTCCTCTGCAGGACGGAGGTCTCGAGCACCGCCTTGAGCATCTCCAGGTGCCGCTCAGACCCCACAGCTCACCCCCGTCCCTTCGCGCCTCTCGGAAGCGGCCTTCTCCTGGTTGGCTATGGCCTCCCATCCGGCCTTGAGCTCGCCCATCACCCTGTTGACGGCCTCTATCGCGCTTCCGTCGTTCGTGAGGTTGGCCTTCGTGAGATGAGACTGCGCAAAGTCATAGAGCCTCTCGAGGTTCCTGGCAATTTCGCCGCCCTCCTCCATGTTAAGGGAGTTGGCGAGCTCGCTGACTATGGCCAGCGACTTGTTGAGATAATGGCTCCTTGAGGCGATGTCCTTGTCCGCTATGGCCTTCTGGGCGCACCTGTTGAAGCGCAATACCCCGTCGTACATCATGATTATTATGCGGACCTTGTCCGCGGTCATTACCTGTATGTTCTGGTACTGCGCGACCCTGTTCATGGGATCTCCTATAGATTCGAAAGGAAGTTGGACTGGGACTTAAGGCTCGCGAGCATCGTTTCAAGGCCCATGAACTGCGAACGGAGCTGATCCTCGTAAAGTGAAAGCGTGTACTCCTTGTTCCTTATGTCGTCCTCTATTTTTTTAATATTGTCCTGCAGGCCGTCCTGCCTGCCCTTTATCCTGCCGTCGACGGTGTCGGTTATGGATGACGCCGAATTGTACATGAGCGCGCCGAACCCGTCGGTCGTTGTACCGTCCTCGAAGAGGGCGACGACGTCGTCGAAGCTCGTCGAGAGCGCGGTCTTGAGCTTGGAAGAGTCTAGCGAGAAAACGCCATCGGTATTGCTCGTGATCCCTATGTGGAGGAGCCTGTTCATCGTGTCGGGCAGGCCCGTGACAGCCCCGGACATGACCTTCCTTAGATCGTCCCAGACGGATCTGGCGACGGTGTCGCCGAAGAACACGCCGGCGACCTTCGTCTCGCTGTCGTAACGGTTGTTGGCCTTTATGTACGAGACGATGGAATTGTATTTCTCGACGAAGTCCGTGACCTTTTCGGCTATCTTGTCCGAGTCCCTCTCCACGGAGAGCGTGACGGTCTTCGCCGGGTCCCCGCTCTTAATGTCGAAGGTCACGCCGGTGATGACGTCGGATACGGTGTTCGACGCCCTCGTGAAGGTCATCGTGTCCACTGTAAAGGAGGCGTCCTGCGCGGCCTGGAGTGTGGTGTTGAAGGCTGCCGTCGTGTCGTTCTGGGTTATGGCGACGCCGTTCGACGCGCCGGTCGAGGAGCTCGTGAGTATCAGCCTGTAGGGGGAGGCGGAGCCGTCGTTCACAATGGAGGCGGTCACCCCTGCGCCTAGCGCGTTTATCGAGTCCCGAAGACCTGCGAGCGTCGTAGTGCCGTCTACCGCGATGGTCTGCTCGGCCCCTGCTCCTACCGTGAACTTGAAAAAGCCGGCCCCGCCGGCGACGGTCGAGGTGTCCGAGGCGTAGCCGTCGGCCGCTATCTTATGGGCCTTGGCTATGTTGGTGACTACTATCGAATAGCTTCCCTTGGCGGCGGTGGAAGACGCCGATGCGCCGAGTATCGTCTCGTCTGTAACCGAGGTCTTGAATACGTTGAATGAGGACAAGGTCCGGAGGGCGTCTGCCGCGCTTTTGAGCTCGTCGACCTTGGAGCTTAAGTTGGAGTAGGCGCTGTTGGTCTTCTCGAGCGTCTTCTTGTCGTCCGAAAGCTGTGTGATCGACTGCTGTCTTATGCCGACGAGCTGGGAGATGAGCGTCTGATAATCTATGTTGCTTACGACCCCTGATGTCGCGGAAATGGACATGGCGCATTGCTCCTGCAGAGATGGAGTTTTTCGGACCTTTTCAGGACCTGGCGTTGTAAAGGACGCCGATAAGCTCTTCCATCCGCTCCCTTATGGCCAGGAGCTCCTCGGACGGTATCTGCCTTATCACCTGCCTGGTCTCGGGGTCGATGATCTTTATGACCATTTCCTCGGAGTTCTTGTCGATCTCGAACCTGAGCTCGGTGTTAAGCCTTTTGAGCTGTATCTGGACGTCGGAGGCTATAGCCTCGACTTCCTGCGGCGGCAGGTCCCTTTTGGCCTCTGCCGCGTCGGCTATGACGCCCGAGCGCGCTTCGGCCTTTTTCGCGCCGGCGGTCTCGCCAAGGCGGTCCGTTGCGGCCCTTGTGACGTCTTTTATTGCGAATTCAATGCTCATATTCCCTCCCTGGACTTGGCGGGGAGGCTTAAGCCTCCCCGCCAGATCAAGGCGCAAAGACACTTACTACCTGAGGAGCGAAAGCGCGTTCTGAGGCAGCGTGTTGGCCTGGGCTAGCACCGAGGTGCCGGCCTGGACCATTATCTGGTTCCTGGTGTACTGCGCGGTCTCGTAGGCGAAGTCCGCGTCCCTTATCCTCGATTCGGCGGCCTGGTAGTTCGTGAAGGTCACCTGGAGGTTGGAAAGGGCCGCGCCCAGCCTGTTGGAGGACGCGCCGTAGACGGCTCTTGCGTCGTTGATGGTCTTCAGCGCGGCGCTGACGGAATCGAGGGCGGACAGGGCCCCTGTGATGGAGCCGAGTATGCCGGACGAGAGGTTAAGGCCGCTGGTGCCGGTGGTGAGGACCTTCAACGAGACCGAGAGCTGGTCGTTCGAGGAGTTCTTGAAGCCTATGTACATCGTAAGATATGCCGTGTCGCCGTTGATGAGCTTGTAGCCGCCGAACTCGGTGGTGTTCGCGATCCTGTCGATTTCGCTCTTGAGCTTGTCGAACTCGTCGCTGTAGTAGGTCCTGTTGGTGGAGTCCAGGGTGCCCTGCGCGGCGCTGGCGGCGAGTTCGCCCATCCTTGTGACGATGTTCGTGATCTGCTCGGCGACCTTGTCGCTTATTTCCATGGCGCTCACGCCGTCGTTGATGTTCCTTATCGAGGCCTGGATCATCCTCGACTGGGACTTCAACTGGTCGGCGCGGCCAAGGCCCGCGGCGTCGTCGGCGGAGCTGTTGATCCTGAAGCCGGATGAGAGTCTCTGTACGCTTACTTTAAGCTGGGCGTTGGAAGTTGCGAGGTTCTGCTGGGCTACGAGTGCGGCTACGTTGGTATTGATGACTAATGACATGGTGAACCCTCCTTAGTGTTTTACATCGGCATCCTTGCCGTGTTTTGTTTTGAGGACTTCAGCCGGCCTTGAGTCCACCCTCCTTTTCGGCCTTACTCGCCTCTCTCCTCTTAATCCTTATATCGGCGGTCAGTTTTTTTACTTTAACCTTTTTTAGCCTAATGGAAGACCTCCTCCCTTATCTCCTCCAGAAGCGGCTTCAGCTCGTATTCCAGCACGTCGGCGAGGAGTACGGTGTCCCCGGTTTTCTTAATGTTTGTAATGGTTTCGAGCTTCCGGTGGAGGGGGCCGAAATACTCCTCGGGCTTTTTCCTGAAGATCTTCATATTATAGCGGAGCGTCCCCTGGGAGAGGGCGTCGATGGTCTTCACCACCTCTATAACGCCCTCGAAGACGCTCGAGAAGGCCGCCTCGGCGGCAGGGCCGGAGCCGATCCTCAAGTCCTTCACGCAGGCCTCTATCGTCTCGCCGATGACGTTTATATACTCGCGAACGGTATCGAGCCCCTCCTTCGCCATATCGTCGACCGAGGCTGACGTGAGCCGGATCTCCGCGCACTCCGAGAGCCTCTTGCCAGGCAGCTCCCCGGACCTCCATCCGTGCGGCGCGTCCGTGCCGTCCAGGGATATTTCAAGGATGAAGCGCCTGAGGGAGCCGAGTTCCCTGTCAAGCGCGCTTACGAGCTCCTGGATAGTCGAGTCCTTGCCGGTGTCCTCGTAATCGATCTTCATATTGTCGAGATAGACCCTTGTCAATTGACACTCCTCAAAAACCGTTTAAAAACAAAGTGGTCGGCAATAAACCTCATACGGCTTGCAGGCCGTCTGCAAGGGGCATCTTGCCGTCACCGCCCCCGGCCTCGCTTATAGAGTCGGCCGCCTCCTCGAACCTGCATCCGAACCTCCTGCAGACCTCCGTCATGGACCTGTAAGAGGCGATTACCGCCTCGAGGTCCCTGAGGAATTGGACGCCCTCCCCTGCACTTTTGTCGGTATCCTCCTTGAGGTACTCCTTAAGGGCATAGGTATTGTTGACAAGCGCCTCCCAGATGAATTTGGCGCGGTCAGACTCATCGAATACCGACTCTTCAAGCCTCTTGATCCTATCGATGTTCCCCTTGAGATCGGCGGTGAGCCCCTTTTTCCTGAAGGTCTTCTTCGCCTCCGCCGCTTCCTTGAGGATCGAGGCGGAGAGCCTCTTGACCCGGCCCAAGACCGCGGCGGTCTCCCTGAACGACCCAACGAGAGCAGTATAGTCTATCCGCGGCCTCGACGCAACCGCATCGTCTATGGTCTCATCCATCCGAATTTCGCCGTTCAGGCAGGTATCGAGGACATGCTTCAAGGTCGTATGCTCCATCCCCTCTATGTACGCCCCGCCCTCGGTCGCGTTTATGACCCTTACGCCGGGCCTTTCCTTTTTAAGATAATGCATGTAATTCTCGAACCACTGGTGGAAGGTCGCCCAGTCGTACTTCGAGGGCACGGGTTTTCCCGAGAGGCCCTTAAGCCACTGGAGCTTGTATGTGTAGGTCTGCTTGTCGTTTATGTACTCGTCCTCGACGGATATCATGCCGTTTTCCCTGTCTATCCTCACGTTCTGCGCCACATAGACGCCGCCGGGGGCGTGGGTCTCGTTCTCTCCGAACGAAAGGTCCTGTCCGATGAAGGTTATCGGGTTGCAGCCGAACATTATCCCCATGTCGAGCGCGGCGGTCGTCACGGACCCCCCGATGGCCGGGAAGTACGAACTACCCCAGAGCGGGGCCTGAGCGGAGGACAACGCCAGGTAGGGGCTGAAAAAAACGAACTTGCCTTTGACATCCCTCTCGAACATCTTCGGGTGCGATAGCTCCCCCAGTATGAGCCTCGTCTTTCTGTCGTCCTCTCCGAAGGTGAAGTACTCGGGGAGGTCGACCATCTCTGAGGCTATGACGAAGTCCGGCACTACCCCGAGCTTCAGGAGCGGCTTGTACGAGGTGATGGCGGCGACGATGAGCGCCCTGCCCTTGAATTCCTTCAAGAGCTCTCCGTTCTTCTTGAGCGACGGCCCGGCCCCGGCTATGATCATCGGCACGCCCTTGAACCTCTCCCTCAGCACGTCTATCGGCGGGGCGTAAGGCAAAGACTTGAGGTTCGAAAGGTAGTTCTCTATCCAGGCCCGCCGCGACTTCATGTCGGTCTTTATGCCGACCTGGTTCGTAATGTGCGCGTTGTGTATCCTGTTCGTGAAATCCGCGAGCTCTTTCGGGAAGGCTGTCTTGTACGGGGTCGTGGAGTAGACGAGGAGGCTGTCGAAGCCCTCTGTCTCGGACCGGAGCTTCTCTATGGCCGAATGCATATCGATAGCTAAAAAGACCTTCTCCCCGCTGAACACGGACGAGAGGTCGATATTCTCAAGCGCGCCCTTCAATATCTCCGTCGACGGCTCGAAGACGATGACCTTTTCAAGCCCCTTTTCAACGAGCGCGCGGAGAAGGTGTCCGCACCCGAGCCCGAAGAGGAATACCCAGTCCGGCTTTTTTCCGGCGATCTCTTCGGCCTGGAGCGCGGCTTCGTTCCGGGGGTTGTAGCGGCTGTGGAAGTATATGCCCTTGTGTCTGAAGGTCGCCCCGCCAGCCTTCGCCTCTTCTATTCCCACGGACCGGCTGTTCTCAAGCCCCTCGAAAAGAGACGGGTCTTTCGCGGCCAGACTAAGGCGGTTCTTCTCGCATACCGTCATTGTTCATCCCCCTTGAGGGCCTTTATCTTGAAGGTTATCTCGTTGACCCCGCGCCAAACCCACCATGCGGTGTCATCCACCTCGCCTACCGAGTGGTGCAGCCTCAGAAAAAACTTCCCCTCGTCTTTGAGCTCCATGTACTTAAGCATCGGGACCGAGAAGAGCTTGGACTTATCCGTCGATATCTCGAGCGCCTTGTCTTTGTCCCCTATCCTTACGCGCCCGTCGGTCGCGCCGAGACAGCCCGATGCGGTGACCGACTGGCTCACGGGCTCGTCATGGGAGACTGTTTTACCCTTAAGGTAAAACCTCTCCGGGCCCGCGCCGCCGTTTATCGATTCGTACCAGAGCGAGCCGGCGTCGAACGAGCCCGGCATCAATGTGAATATCCCGAGCCTCAAGGAAGAGGCGTGGAGGCCGTTTACCTTTAGCTTCAGGGTCAAAGAGATCGACGGCTCGGTCTTCGATATCTCGTAGGTCTTGGTCAGGAAACCGATGTCCATGGGCGTCTTCGCCTCAAGGACGACGGATGAGTCGTTTTCAGTTATATCCATCGAGGCCGACTTCAAGTCCGTCGTCTTTTTCCCGTCCCTGGCGACGTGGATGATGTGGCCTGTGAAGAAGTCCGCGCCGAGCCTTATGTCGTCGTAGTAACCGTGCGGGATGGTCCCTATGAGCGCTTCGGGAGAGACCCCCGGAAAGACCGCCCGCTTTATGGCAAAACCCTTGGAAGGGAGGAACTCCGCCTCGACCGTCCCGGTCGATATGACAACCGAGTTTTCGGCCCTTGTTATCAAGGCCCCTCTCTTAACGGGCTTCACGGCCTCGCTCTCTGAATAGACACAGTTGTATGCGAGAGCCGGACCCCCGGCGACGACAGGCGTCCTCTTGAGGAGCCTCTCTGTCTCGGTCTTCAGCCACCCGAGCCTGTTCTGGAAGTACTGGAACTTCTCATCGATCGTATTAGACCTGAAATCACTGGACCAGAGGTCCGAGATGAGCTCCTTGTACTCGTCGGCTTCATCGGGTGAAAGCGCGCCCGCCTCCATCAGTTTCGAGATATTCTTATAGACCCTGTAGCACTCGGTGTTGATGTGGACGCTGTCCCTCCCGGCGACAGCCCAGCGCGCCGGGTTGTACTTGTCCTGTTTTTTGCAGACTACCGGCGTCTCCGTGGATTCAAGCGAGAGCTTCCGCCCGGCCTTCTCATTTCCCCTAAACAACTCGCTCACCCTTCCGGGTGTCGAGAGCGTAAACCTCTCATCCTCCCGGATGCGGGCGAGCACCTCGCGTATCCGCGCCCACTCTGTCTTTTTTACCTCTTCGCCGCCGGGCCTGTAGTCGAAGACCTCGGCGTCGTTCGTGTAAAGGACGAAGGACCTCTCCTCGTCAGCGGAATAATGCGCGGAGAGAAAGTCCGTGTACTCCTCCATCGAGACCCCGCCGTGTATCAGCCTCTGGAACTTCTGGAAGGCTATCGAGTGGCTCCAGAGGACCTCTATGTCGGTTGAAATGCCTAAAGCCCTCTGCGGGAAGTAGACGAGCTCCTTCGGGAAATTATGGTACTTCTGCGAGTTGTTCCAGTCCATTATGACGGACCTGTAGCCGGCCTCCCTGTAGAGGTCTACAAGGCCGCGGGAGAACGTCTGCTCGTTCACGAGCGCGACCTCGGGGCGTCTGCCGAGGATATCCTTGTAATGCCTGTTGCCGGCCTCAAGGTTCCAGCGATTGACCTCGGTCGGGATGAGCGGGAATATCGCCTGAGAATATCCCGAGCCGATGAATTCGAGCCTTTTGGAGTCCCATAGTTCCCTGAGTTTCTCCACAAACACGGGGTCGATCGCGTTGACCTCTTTCAAGGTCCAGGCGGTCATCTCAAGGGCGACGGGGAAACCCTCTTCGGCGAGGTTCAGGAGCGGCCAGTAGCACCTCTCTATTACAGAGGGGAACGCCCCGCGCTCAATCGATGAGAAGGCGAGGTTGCAGTGAAAGGCCGTATAAAGGTGCAAACGCGCCATCAGGGATACACCTCACGGAGCTTCAGGAAGTCGTATTTGACGAACATCTTCGAGGTCTCGTACAGGACCGGGAGGAAGTGCTCCCGCCGCCTCCTCCAGACGTCGCGGACGAGCCTTACGGTCCTCTTCGGGTCAGTCTTTATGAGGTGGTGCGTCCTGTCGGCCTCAAGTATAGTCGTTATGAAGTCGGGAGAAAAATCCTTTGTCTTAATGTTCGGCTTCACGACCTCGACCTTCGAGTAAGAAAAGCCGTCGGCAAGCAACCCCTCTTTCACGCACTTCTCGAAGAGCTCGGAACCCGGCAGAGGGGTCGCTATGTATATCTCCCTGCTGTCGAAGAGCCCGGAGTAGTTCGCCATATATAAGCTTCTTCTTATGTCTTTCTTCGTCTCTCCGGGGAAACCTATAACGAAAGTGCCTGTAAGGTGTATTCCCTGCGAGCGCGCGTACCGAAGGAGCTCCATCGCGCGCGGGAGCTTAAGGGGCTTTTTCACCACGTTCGTGAGTATATCCTGAACTCCGGACTCTATCGCGAACCCCATCGAGGTGCACCCGATGGATTTGAGCTTGTCTATCAACTCCTCGTCCATGCACCAGAGGGCCAGGACCATGAAGTGCAATTCGATATCGAGCCCCTGTTTCTTGAACTCGTCGCAGAACTCCTTGGCCCGGTTTTTGTTGTGCGTGAAGTTGTCGTCGATTATCATCAGCTTCTTTATCTTGTAGGTATCCACAAGGAAGCGGATCTCCTTGAATACCTCGTCGAGCTTCCTCGCCCTGAACTTCCGGCCCATGGTCTTGTGGACCGAGCAGAAGACGCACCCTCCGGCGCACCCCCTCGTCGTCATGACGGACGGCATAGCCTGCGCATCCCCCCATGTGACGGTGCGGGGCCTGTAGTGCCTGCTGTACTTTTCATAAGGAAATAGGTGCCACGCCGGGTACGGGAGGCTGTCGAGGTCGTGGATGAAGCCGCCCATCTTGTTCCTGACGATCGCGCCGTCCCTCCTCCAGACGAGCCCCGGGACGGCTTCGAAATCCTCTCCTTTTATAATCGCCTCGATGAGCATCGGAAAGGATATCTCGCCCTCGCCCATGATGATGTAGTCGATCGCAACGTTGCCCATAACCTCTTCGGGGAGAGACGTCGGGTGGTTGCCGCCGGCTACGACCGGGACAGACGGGAAGAGCCTTTTAACGAGCCGCGCCGCCTCGATCATGTGCGGGACCATCACCGAAAAGTTGCAGGTTATGCCGACGAGGTCCGGCTTCGAGGCCGTTATCCTCTTCGCTATCTCGTCGATCGGGATACCGACTTCCACGTATCCGTCTATGACCTCCGCGTCCTTGTCCAACCCCTCGGTCTGGCAATCGAGTATCTCTACTTCATACCCTTTTTTCTCAAGGACGGACGCGAGGTACATTATTCCGATGGGCGGGTAGACTATCCTCTGCCCCGAGGTCGCGACCTTCATGTTAGGCTGGACGAGAAGTATCTTTTTCATCTTGGTCCTCTCATTCTTCAAGCGGGGATCAACGGCTCGACCTTTACTGTGACCCTGTCAAAGACCCTCTTTATCGCGGCCCTCGCGCCTTCGCGCGTATCCGCCGTAGTGACAGCCATGCCCGCCCTGCACGGGTGGCTCGTAATCCTCTTTACCTCGTCGCCTTCCTTCACGTAGACCTTGAGCATGGCGAGAGATTCTTCCTGTATCTCCGGGACCTCTACCTTCCTTACCACCCCGGGCTCAGGGAAGAGGAACCGCTGGCAGACGGCCTTTGACATCCTCGGCCTGTAATCGTCGAGAACTATCTTTTCGCCGAGGGCCAGCAGTATCGCCGCCCCTACGAAGTCCGCGCCCGTTGAGAGCGGTATCGTGTGACTGCAGAAGTAGCCGCCGCTCAAGCGCGCCGCGACCTCTATGACTACCGGCCCGTTGCTACCTATGACGATATCCCCCTTGATAGTCCCGCTCTTCATGCCGATGGCGCGGGCGACCTTGCCTATGATCCGGTCTATCTCCGCACTCTCGGCCTCGGTAAGTATCGCCGGGAGGTCGCCGCCGTCTTCAATTACAAAAGGAGCGAACCTCTCAAGCTGTTCGTAGTTCCTGTCGGACAGGCCGGGGGTCATGACACCATCGGGCGTTACAATGGATTCGGTGCTTATCTGCCTGCCGTTTATCCACTCCTCCGCCATGACCCTGCAGGAGGGGGAATTTTTAATAGATTCCTCAAAGGCCCACTCGACGTCCACGCCCTCTACGAGGCGGACTACACCCCTTGCGCCGCGGCTGTCCACCGGCTTTATCACGAGCGCCTTTTTCTCTTTTAATAATTTTTCAAGGTGCGAGGCGTTCCTCACCTGCGAGAACCACGGCACGGGGATACCCGAGGCCGAGAAGGTCTCCTTCATGAGGAGCTTGTCCGCGACTATCTTCGCAGAATTCACGCTTATTCCGGGTAGCTTGAGCCTTTCGGCGACGGAGGCGACCGTCAAAGGCACGTCGGCCGCCGCGGCCAAGACGCCGTCGATACTATGCGCCTCGTGGAGTTCGCCCGCGAGCTCCGCGGTCTTCTTTTCGTCATAGGTGGAGGCGATTATCTTAAAATCCGCGATACTGAACCCAGGGGCGTCCGCATTTCCGTCGGATACAGCTACCGTGAGCCCCAGGGCCTTCGCCCTCTCTATGATGGGGAGCGCCTCGACGCCTCCTGATATGATGAGGATCGTCTTTCCGTCTACGGGCATACGACCACCTTTACCGCGCCGTTCGTGTCCTTGTCGAGCGCGATGGAATATCCCCTCATGATCTCCTCAAGGCTCACCCTGTGGGTTACGAGGAGAGAGCCGTTTATCGCGCCCTTTGAATAGAGGTCTATGGCAGAGGCGTAATCGACGCGCCTGTACCTCTGCGTCCCCTTTATCTCTATCTCCCTCTCAGTAAGGAACTTGAGGTTCATGTTCGGGGTCTTGTAATGGACGCCCGAGAGCATTATCGTGCCGCCCGGCTTGAGTATATTCAAAGACTGCGTGATCGATTCGCTCTCGTACCCGCCGACGGTCTCGAATACGAGGTCGGCCTTCGCGCCGCTGAGGACCTCGATCACCTTTTTTTCCATCTCTGTTGCGGCCGAGTCGAATGCCGAGTCCGCGCCGAGAAGGGCGGCTAGCCTCCTCTGGTGTCCGTACTTGCCGATGGCTACTATTCTTTTGGCACCGAGGGCCTTTGCCGCGGCTACTGTGAGCAGCCCTATGGTGCCGCAACCGACTACGACTATCGTCTTACCGGATATCTCCCCGGCCCTTCCGAAGGAATGTATTACGTCGGCGAGCGGCTCCAACAGTACCGCCTCAATGAAACTCACATTCTCCGGCAATCTGTAGATGTTCTCACGGGGCGCCACGACGTACTCGGAAAAGCCGCCGCGCGCGTTGAAGCTTATGAATACGCAGTTGGGGCAGATGTTCTCAAGCCCTGCCCTGCATAGCTCGCACTCGTTGCACGGGATCAAAGGGGCGACACTCACGCGCTCTCCGGCGTTCATCCCCTCCACGCCCGGGCCGGTCGCCACAATCTCGCCGCTTATCTCGTGCCCTCCCCAGTACTTGGGGATAGGCGGGTTCCTCCTGAATATGTTAAGGTCGCTCCCGCAGATGCCGCAGGCGCGGACCTTCACGAGCACCTCTCCGGGGTTCAGGTCCGGCGCAATGACTTCCCTTACCTCAAGCTCTCCCGGGCCTTTGAACAGGGCCGCCTTGAATCGGTTAGCCAACGTTTTCGAGCCTCCTTCTTGAGAAAGCCTCTTCCCTCCCCGGGACCTTCTCCCAGTCGGAGAGGAACTTCTCGAGGTCGGTGTCGGTCATGGTGTTAAGGAGCATCTTTTCGAGCACCGCGAACGGGAGCGTGATGATATGCGCTCCGGTCTTCGCAACCTCTATCACCTGGTGCGGGTCGCGGATGGACGCCGCTATGATCTCGGTCTTGAACTTGTAGGCATCGTGTATGTGCATGATGTCGCGCACCAGCCCCATGCCCTCGTAGCCCCTGTCCTCGAGCCTGCCGATGAACGGGCTGATGTACGTAGCGCCCGCGCCCATTGCCAGAAGCGCCTGCGAGGTCGAGAATATGAGCGTGAGGTTGGTCTTCACCCCTTCGCCCTTGAGGAGGTTCAATGCCGCGAGCCCCTCGGGGTTCGTAGGGAGCTTCACTACGACGTTCCTGCCGAGCGCGGAGACGGCGCGGGCCTGCTCGGCCATCCCCTCGCCTGTCCTGTCGACTACCTCGAGGCTTATAGGGTACGGGTGCACGAGCTCACAGAGCTCATGGGCGAGCTCGACGAAGTCCTTGCCCTCCCTCGCGACTATGGAGGGGTTGGTCGTGAGACCCTTTAGCACGCCCCACCTCTTCGCCTTCTTTATCTCCTCGATATTTGCGGTGTCCAGAAAGATGTTCATCAAACCCTCCTTAGGTCAATCGAATGTGATGGTGTATTTGCCGCCGCCGTTCTCAAGCTCTTTTACGGCGGAGTTTATGTCA
>JACREV010000158.1 GCA_016218095.1 Deltaproteobacteria bacterium
CGAATCAGAGGGTCGGGGGCGCGCCAGAAAAATCAAAAGGGTTACGGCGCTCGTCCGTAACCCTTTTTGTTTTTCAGGAATAATTTTTATTCTGAACAGGCTCTCACGATAGAAGAAGTGTACTTTGGTACAGGTGCGTTCAGGGGGTGATTCTGATAACTTCCAAGATTACGCGCAATGGAGGGTGCGCGGGGCCGGGGTATTGGTGGGACAAAATACCCCATTTTTTTGTTTTATTACCGGATACTTCGTGCTATATAAGAGAAATTCCAATATACTCGAGGATAAGACACGGGTCTTCCGCTCCGTCCATTAAAACCTTAATAAGGCTAAAAAGTCATGAAGATGAAGATCGTCTATTCGGAAGTCATAGAGAGGATGCGGTGGGTCGGCAAACACAAGAATAATTCCTCGGTGGCTCGGGTGCTGGGGATAACCCCGCAGGCCCTCTCGAACTACAAGAAGAAAGACAAGATGCCGGTGAGCATAGTGCTAAAGTATGCGAAGCTCTACGGCCTCTCGCTCGACTGGCTCATCACCGGCAAGGGCGAGATATTCAACGCCAGGCCCGCGGTAATGACCGGAGAGCTGCTTGAGCCGGCCCCCGGCTCGGTAAGGATGGACCTCAACTCGCTTACCACGGAGGAGATGGTCTACACGACAAAGCTCCTGAGGATATTCCGGAGCTCGGATGCGTCGTTGCTCAACTCGATGAAGTATATACTCAACTCCCTCGCTAAAAGAGGGGCTGAGTAAAACCCGCACGGTTAGGTCGATGAACTTGCGATAAGACTAGGAAGCTCCGGCGAACCCTGAAGTCTTATCTGCCGCATTATGGGCAAAGTTTAAAAAATCAGGGCGCGGCTCAAGGCCGCGCCCTGATTTACTGCATCCATTCATATCCAGGCCCTATCCCAAACAGTACCTGAAAAGAATTTTTTGACCCCGCACCGATCCCCTGAATACCCCGGAGTTCCGGGATATGGAAGCCATCAAGCCGGCAAGAAGGGATGGTGGTGGACGCACGGGCGGTTTATGCGCGTACCCCCATGCCCCGGCCACCTGCGCTCCGCGTTGATTAAGCGGCGCTCCTCCTCGAGGCCGCCCGTCCGTTTGAGCCGCGCGCCTTGACCCTTGGCTTCCTGCTCACCTTTGCCCCGGACCACTGCGCGCGAAGGAACGCGTTCAGAAGCGCCATTATGGCTGTCCTTCCCTTAGCGGAGAGGCGGTTATAGCCATGCAAAAGGATATTGCTGTCCTTGGCGCTATCCATGGACACATTGGAGAAGAACGCGCATACCGGGACGTTCAGGGACTCGGCTATCCTGATCCACTCCCCGGTCGAGATCGGGGCCGTACCCTTCTCCTTCTTCGCGTACTCGCCTGTACCGCATCCGATGGCCTGGGACATTATCTCTATCGAGAGCCCCTTTTTTTTCCGCATCGTGGAGAGCTTTTTAAGGACTTCCTCCTGGGTATTCATCATCTTCCTCCTTGAATGGTTATTGCATATCGGCCGATTCCTTTTGTGAAGCCTCCTTGGATCCCGCAAGGTACATAGTCACTATTTATCGCTTGTACTTCCAGCCAGCGCTCATCAAACTCGAAAAGGCAAGGCTTTGAGACCCAGGCTCTAACGTTCCCGCCACCCGCCGCACCGCCGCTCTTCTCATAAGCCGCCATCCCCGCTCGCCGTTATCCGCCCTCTTACGCCACCCGCTCGGCCGGGGCCTTGTAGGTCCTGTCCCGGAGGAAGGCCCTGCCGAAAGATGTCTTGGCTGCCTCTTTGAGATCCCAATTCATGGGAAACGCGCACATGTCTATCTTTTCGCAGTAGACCGGCTCTCCGATAAAGAGGCCGCCGACCCTGGTGAAGAGTTTCAGCGTCTGCGGCATCTGGAAGTCTATCGGCTTCTCCCCGTTGCACTCGACACATTCGTGATTGGTTAGCGGGAACCTGAAGCTCCTTACCTTTCCGATGCCGGGCCTCTTCGGGTGTACGGCGACGCGCTTGTCGAGCATATCGTTATGCTTTATGTGGTCGTATATGAGATAAGCGTCCGATAGCTTGTCGGTCTCGGGGTTCACGTTGGTGACGAGGTCGGTTATGCCCCGTCCGACGGCGAACTCTATGAGCTCCTTCCAGAGATAGAATATGGTCTTGGTGGACTTGAACCTCTCCTTGACGCACGACCTCGAAATCTCGGCTATGCGCATGTTCGCCGACGTATAGCCCTTCATGTCGAAGAGCTCCTCTATGGGGAGCCCGAAGTAAGAACGCTCTCTTAGCGCGTTCTCCTTGTTCGGCATGACGAGCCTCACCGTGCCGGCGGGCTCCCCGTTGAAGAAGGCGATGAACTGGTGCGTGGTCTCCAGAGAGTCGTAGTCGTCGCGCTCGATCCCGGAGTCGTTCTCCATCTGGATGTAGCCCGTCTCCCTTATGAAGACATCGTACCTTACCCTGTAGCAGAGCTCCTTCTGCGCCGCTGTCTGCGCCCTCATTACCTGAATGCCTGTGTCCATTCCCTGCCTCCTTCAAGAGGAACGCTTTCCGAAACGAATGCGCCAGGGAAAGGGACAGGACATCCGTCTCAGCGGTTCAATTGCCTGCCCGCGCAGAGGCGTGCCCGGCGAGCCTCGCGCTTTCGTTTATTTTTTCGATTATGGCGGACATGCTTTCGCGGTCGCCGACAGTGAGGTAATGCCCGGCCTTGTCCCTGAATTCCCGGTAGCCCATCCCGCAATGCCTTGAGACGAGGGCGCTGTCGTCCATCATCTGCGTAAGGAGTCCTTCACCCTCGAGGGACTTCGCGAACGCGGTGGATTCCGTTGCTATTTCGAAGAATGTCTTACCATTTATCCTGTACTCGAGCGGTCTCCAGAGCGTAGGCGGCAGGCATAGCGCCGGCGTGAAGAACATTGCCTCGTCGAAGTAGTCGGGTGAGAGCTCTATCCCGTACTTTTCCGGGAAATCGCCCCACTCGCTCCTCGGCGAGACTATCGGCGCGCAGATGTAGACTGCGTCGGGCCGTGTCTCCTTAATGAATTCGAAGGTGTCGCGGCCGGACTCCTCAGTCTGTCCAGGCGAGGGGTAGACGAAGCTCGCCACAGTGAAAAGGCCGCTCTTCTTGCACTCGCGTATGGTCCTTTTGGCGCGCTCGAGGTTGAGCCCCTTGTTTATGTAGCGGTCTAGGTGCGCCTGGTTGCCGGATTCTATCCCGAAGAAGATCGAGAAACAGCCGGAGCGCTTCAAAGTGTCGAAGGACTCCGGGTCGAGGTTGTTAATATGGCTTATGAGGGCGTACTCTATGCCGAGCCCCTGGGAGACGATCTTTTCCGCGACGTCCTTTATGAGGTACCCCGGGGTGTTCGAGTCCCCGTTCCTGAAGATGTGCGTCCCGTGGTTCTCTATCACATGGCGGAACTCGCTAAGGATATGTTCCGAGGTCTTGGACCTCCACCGGGCGCCGCTCTTCATCGAGTGCCCGCAGAAGTTGCACCTGAAGGGGCATCCCCGGCTGAACTCGGAGATGAACATCTTGAGCTTCTTGTTCCCCGAGAGGGCCGGGTAGGTCTCGGTGTCGTATACGGGGAAGGAGCGGTTCAGGTCCTCGAGCCTTCTTTCGTGGGTCGTTTTTATCTCCGCGCCGTTCTTGAAGACGAGGTTCGGTACCGCCTCATACCCCTTTTTGGCGACCGCGCTCTCCGCGAGCGCTAGAATCGTCTCCTCCCCCTCTCCGTAGGCGAGGGCGTCGAAGACTTCGGTCACCTTGTAGATCCTCTCCCTGAAATAATCGACATGCGGGCCGCCCGCGAATACGGGGAGGTCCGGCAGGCGCTTTTTTATGCCTGTGGCGAGCTTTATGCTGTTCTCGAAGCTCTTGCCGGTCCAGAGCTTCATGCCGATGAAGTCGGCCTTCTCCCTTTTGGCAACGGCGCTTATTTCCTCGGCCTTTCTCTCGATGTCTTCGTCCTGTATCCTCTCTATCTCTTTCCTTATCTTTTCGAGTTCGTCGGCGCGCCCCTCTTTGCCGCTTCGGAGCGCAAAGAGCCTCTCCCCGAGCTCTCTGGGGAGGAGGTCCATGACGTCTATTGTGTTGAAGTCGAG
>JACREV010000160.1 GCA_016218095.1 Deltaproteobacteria bacterium
GAGAGAGTCGGAATCTATGGAGCCGGTCTTCTCAGGCGTAGGGTCGAGAAGGGAGAGCGGCGGGAGCTTGAAGTTACCCTTGGGGGAAGAGAACTCGAGCCGCTCCTTCTCGTCCTCATCAGCCGTCTTTTTGCTCACCTTCGGCGTTATGATCGCGGGGCCCTGGTTCTTTGACTTAACGACCGGCGCGGGCTTTATCTCTTCGGCCTCTTCCGCCTCAAAGGCGTCGAGGTCCTCGAACTCCTCTTCCATCGGGAGGGCCTCTTCGGCGTCTTCTTCAGGGGAGGCCTCTCTTGCCTGAATCGCCTTCGAGGCGAGCGACTTCAACAACCCCGCGGCAGGGGGAAAAAGCTTTATCCCTATCTGGATAAAAGATATGCCGGTAGCGAAGAGGATGGTTATGAGGAGCACGGCGGAAAGTATGATCATCGCGCCGGTGGCCCCGATCCAGCTCATGAAAAAGGTACTCAAGACCCTTCCGAGCGCGCCCCCGGCTGTGTCGGACAAGAGGACGATGTTCAATAACGGGGCTGAGGAGAGGATGAATACGGCGAAGCTTACCGGGAGCGCGACGCGGAAGGCGAAGACGCGCCTGAGTAAAAATTCGAATGAGACCGCGAACATGAGGAGCGGGAACACATAGGAGATATAGCCGATGGCCCATAGTAGGGCGCGCGATAAATAGACGCCGAGCGCCCCGCCCCAATTGGCAACGGCCCCGGCGCCGTATGAAAAGAGCGAGACCGCCGCATAGAGCGAGAGCGCGAGGAGGACGATGCCGGCGACCTCCGCCTTAAGCCCGAGCCCTTCGCCGCCCTTTCCTCTCTTGCCTTCGTTTTTAACTCTGCCGGCCTTTGCCATTTATCCTTTGTAATTTTTTATTCGAGGAGGGAGATAATGACTCCCAACGGAAGATAGCGGTGACATCCCTTTAACTTCCCCTCCCTTGACGGGAGGGGATAGAGGGGAGGGTGCCTTCGGCCAGGGCCGAAGTCTGCACGGCTCTGGGTAAATCGATTCGCCAGCCGTTCGATACCGAATTGCCCGCCCGCGCTCGGCGCGGCCAAAAGTCTTGAACGGAGTCACGGGCGTTCGAATTCCCTGCCTGTTCGTTACGGATTCGCCTGCCCGGCGAGGGGCTTCACCCCCACCCCGCCCTCCCCCGTCAAGGGGGAGGAGTATAATGTGGTATGCGATTTGTGCGCTAAAGATTTTTTCTGCTTACAGGTTCTTGAACTGCTTGCTCAAGGTTATGGTCTGGTACTGGTAAGAAGAGCCGATCCTCGGGCCGTAGACCTTCTCCGGCACCTCCAGCATCTTCTCGAAGTAGAGCTTGCAGAAGGTCTGGCCGTCGGCGATCATGAACGGGACGTCGTGGGCGCGCACTTCCAGCACCGCCTTCGTCCCCTTGACCTCGCCCTTTGCGCCGAAACCGAAGCCGGGGTCGAAGAACCCGGCGTAATGGGTGCGTAGCTCCCCGGAGCCCGCCTCAAAGGCTACCATCTCGGCCGCGTACCTTGGAGGGACGCGTATCCTCTCCTTGGATGAGAGTATGTAGAAGTCCTCGGGCTCAAGTATGAGCGTCCCCTTGCTGTTCCTCCGGAGAGGCTCCCAGAAGTCCAGGATATTATAGTGGTTCCTCTTTGTGAGGTCAACGACGTGGCTGTTCCTCTTGGACTTGTAGCCGATGATACCGTCGGGGCCGTCGCCGCTCAGATCCACGGACATGAAAAGCCCCTTCGAGACCTTGAGCTCATCGGAGGTAAGGTGCGCGTCCCCGTTAAAGAGGAGCTTGGAGTCCTTGTGCAGGGCCTTGAGTTTCGAGTCCGCGAGCGCGCACTCGCCGCTGATCAAGCGGAGCTGTACGAGCGAGAGCCCCTCCTTTATCCTGATGGTAAACGACCTCGGCATGACCTCCAGATAGAGCCTCCCCTTGTAGCCCGGGGCGATGTCGTCGAACCTCGAATTACGGTCGGTAAGCACACGAGCGAATATGTCGAGCCTGCCTGTCGTGGATTTGGGGTTCGCCCTTCCGCGGACGCCGGGAGGCAGCGCGACCTCCTCGGCGAGGGGGATCAGGTAGACGTGTCCCTTTTCCAAAATGCCGCCCTCTGAGATGTCGGTCTCGTACATGACGAGGTCCGAGCCGTAGACGTCAGGGGTGTAGAGCTTGTCCATGACGTCACTGCTTTCCGGCAAAAAGCTCGATACGAGCCTGTAGGCCTTGGACCCGAGGCGCAGGTCCAGGGACGCGGGCTGTATCTGGTCGTCATCGATCGGCAGGGTCTTCGAGAAGACCTGCTTCTTCTGTACGGCCTTTTTTATCATCTGACAGCTTAAGACGCCGCACTCGTTGACCTTTTTCATCTCATCCTCGTTCAGTATCGGAAAGGGGTCTTTAAAGCAATGGGTATGATACAAAAAAAGACGGAAGAATTGAAGGTTTTTTTGAAAAGGGCATCTCCGGGAGAGATGTTTACGCTTTTGGCCTCCCCGCAAAAACAGAAAGGGCCCTTATGAGGGCCCTTTCTGTTTCAATAAGGTAACCGGTTATTTAGGGGTCAGCAGGCGTGCTCCGGGATGAAGCGGAGGCCCGCACGGGAGATGCCGTAGAACTTCCTGGTCCAGACGACCTGGGCCCTCTTCTCGATCTCGAGCTCCTTTATGAAGATATCGACCGTCTCGTTCTGGTCGAACGGGAGATACCCGAGCATCTTGATGCCCATGCCGGTCTCGGAGATATCGACGGTCTTCACAGGCACGCGGACCTCGCCCTTCAATATGTCGCAGGTCCTTTGCGAGAAGGTCCTGTCGCCGCTTCTCCTGTCCGGCTCGTTGACCTTCGTCAGGTAACCGCAGTACGGGCAGGGCAGGTGAGATTCCCTCGCCGCCGAGTAAAAGTCGTTTTCGCATCTTACGCAACTGATCTTGTTCATCCGGAGAGCCTCATGGAGTAGCGGGGCGTTTTTTTAGTTTAAAATATAATAGCAACAGTTGATTTATTGTCAATACTTTTGGGCCGGATAAAACAGTTTTTATTGCAAGGTTAATCTAATTTTAATTTCGGATGTCCCGCGGGAAACTTGAACGGCTTTTTTACGCTGAAGGGTAAGGGTACTCGGCGTACGGCCAATCTCAAACCCGGCGGCTTCGGCATTATTGGCGTAGGGGAATCGGATACGGATCTGCCCGTCCGGCGAGGACCCGCTCGGCGCGGGGCCAATTTCAAATCGGGTTGCTCCAGGCTCCCTGACGCAAGGCCTCCGTTATGGATCTGCCAGTCCGGCGAGGACCTTGACTTTTGGGTATTACTCTGATAATCCTTATTCTCGTGAAAGCTAAAAACCGCGATGGTTTCAGGAGAAAGGCCGTTCTCGCCGCGCTTGCCCTGGTCGTGGTCGCCGGGGTCGCCGTATTCGGCAAGGGGCTCCTCGACATCAGGAGGTTGAGATCCGAGCGCGACGGGATACTCGCGTTCAACAAGTCGATCGAGGATGAGAACCGGGGTCTCGAGACCTCCATCGAGCTCCTCAAGACCGATAAAAGGTACATCGGACGCATCGCGCGGAGCGAGCTCGGCATGATAGGCAAGAACGAGGTGGTCTACAGGATCGAGAACGAGACGCCCCTCCCCTAAGCCCCGCCGCGATCTTCTTTTAAATCAGTCTGGAAGGTATAATGGAACGGATAGTAAAAACAGCCGGCGTCCAGCTCGCCGCGACCCTTGACAGGGAAAAGAACCTCTCACGGGCCGCCATGCTCATAGAGCTTGCGGCGGACGAAGGCGCGAAGATAATCGCGCTTCCCCAGCTATTTCACCTCCGCTGGTTCCCCCACGTCATAAACCAGAAGGGGTTCGCGCTCGCCGAGACGGCAGACGGCAGGACCGTGACTTTTTTAAGGGAGCTCGCC
>JACREV010000161.1 GCA_016218095.1 Deltaproteobacteria bacterium
CCATGAGGTACAGGATGAAATAGGTCACGCCCGCTTTTCCCTGGTTGTATATCGCGCGCGGCAGCTCTATCCGGAATATCCCCGCTGGCGCCCCGTATATGTCCTTCACGACGCCGAAGCCCTCGACAGTCCCGCTGTCAACGGGCCTTACCTCGATATCGTCCTGCCCGGCGCGTGCTATGAGCTCCTTCGCGGGAGGAAGCAGGCTCAAAGGCATGTGTATGGTATTGGAGAGATACGATATTTCCTCGGCATCCAGAAAGCGGCCCATTATGAGGGTGCCCCGCGATGGCCCCTTGCCCTCGCTCGTCAATATCGGGTGGGCCGTTACCATGAGGACGCCTCCGTCGAGGACGACCATGCCGGAGACACCCTCGTCTTTTGGCTTCACAAGCGGGCTCCCGTGGGACAGGTGCCCTTTCATGCCGGGCGGCAGGGGCGACTCTTTCATTGCGATGTACTGAAACGCCTTTGCAAAGACAGTCCGCCCCGCCGAGTCAAGATAGACTACGAGATTAAGCCTCTGCTTCGCGAGCGTCTCATCATTGAGGGTCGATGCGATGTAGGCGCGGTTCCTCGAAAACATGAAATCGTAGGTATCGTCCCACGAGGCCCAGTCTACGTTGAGGGCTGAGATGTTGTTGAGGTCGGCCTGGAAGGCGCTTACCGCCCTGCTGACGTTCCGGGCGGTATCGTCCCTTTCCAGATTCTCGTAGCCGCCGAGGAATATGGACTGGGAAAGCCCGTAGAGGGCTATGCTGAAAAAGACGAAGGTGAGAGCTACGGCTAAAATGATTTTACCGGTAAGCTTCATCGGCCCTACTCGACTGAAATGCCTAAGGGCTTAAAACTGAAAAAGCCCGGAAAATAATCCGTACCGGTATTATATCGAAAATTTCAGAAAATTATTCGGTTAAACATGTTTTCGGGCCGGACTGATTATGGGCCAAGGAGGGTATGTTCCGCTTGAGATGTACAGGTTGGATGGTCCAAAAAATCGCGATGGAGCCTTACCACCCCAATTTAAGCCTCTCGGCGAGCCTCTCGGGGAGCCCGGCGGCGAGTATCTTCTCGGCGGTCGCGTGGACGTCGTACTCGAACCTGTGGAAGGTGACGAGCGACTTCTTCGTGTCAAAGACCGCGAACGACGCCCTGGGGTCGCGGTCCCTGGGCTGGCCTATGGAGCCCGGGTTTATAAGGTAGCTTGCGCCCTTCACTACCTTCACCTGGTCGCCGACCGCCATGTCCACGCCACGACCGGCATCGACATACGCGAGCGGCACGTGGGTGTGGCCGAAGAAGCAGAGGTTTACCGGCTTCTCAAGGGAGCGCATGAGCTCGAAGTTCCTCTCGGCGTCCCTGGCCCCCATTATGTAGGAGTCGGTGTTGTTGACCCAGCCGTGGATCGCGAGGAACTTCTTGTCGACGTGGAGAGACCTCGGAAGGTTTTTAAGGAACTCGGCGTTCTCAGGCGTAAGCGCCTCAGAGGTCCAGACGACCGCGTGCGCCGCAAGGAGGTTGAAGTCCGAGGCGCTCTCGATGCCTGTAGCGCGGGAGTCGTGGTTGCCCATGACGCACAGTATCCTGTTTTTCCTGATGAGCTCTACGCACTCGTTGGGGTTTGCGTTGTAGCCGACGACGTCGCCGAGACAGACGGTCTTGCCGATGTCGAGGGCCTTAATCTCTTCGAAAAAAGCCGTGAGCGCCTCGAGGTTCGAGTGGATGTCTGAGATTACGGCGTAGCGCATATTCAGGGGCCGGTGCAGGGCCGAAGGACTCCTCAGGCGTTTTGTATTATACAGGGGGTGAAGCGGCGGGTCTCAAGAATCAGTGAATGGTGCCTTTTACGTCCTCTCCTTCAAAGACCACCTTTCCGGTCTGAAAGGGGTCGTTCGTAAACTTGTCCCTGCACGACTTGCAGAGTATGAAGATGAGCTCCTTGGAGACGTCCTCCTCTATCGACTTCTGGTCAAGCGACTCCATCGCGTCGAGCAGCTCGTTTATCCCCTCCTCGACGTCCCCGTTGTATTCCTCGAGGTAGCCGTCGAAGTCGGCGAAGCTCCGTATCTCGACTATATATTTGAGACTGCCCTTCTGGAGTTCCCTCCCGCAGTTGTTGCATCTCAGTTTCTGGACCATTTTCCCTTTCCTTTCCGAGCCCCTGGGACTCCCGGCAAAAAAACCGGATCCCCTGCCGTTACTCTTCCTTGAGCAAATCTTAACCCTAAAGAAGCCCCTTGTCAAACTAAATAGGAATATGCTAAATTTGACGGATGTTAAGCGATACGGTCCTTTCCAGGGACGTTTTTCTCCTTGGCATAGAGCTCAGACTCTTCTGGTCCATCGCGTTCATCTACGGGTTCTCGGCGCTACTTTTCCTCATCCATTCTGTCTCGGGCGAAGGCTCCACGGGTAGACTTGCCCGCTCGCTCCTCTCCTTTAATATCGTCCTCCACACGGGGCTCATCGTGCTCCGCACCTTCGAGGCCGGCAGGGCCCCTTTCGAGACGTTGTACGAGTCGCTCTCGTGGTTCGCCTGGTCCGCCTCGGTCACTTACATAATAGTCACACGGAGGTGGAAGGACGTATATCTGCCCGGCCTCTTCGTCTCCTCGCTCTCGTTGGGCGCCTGCCTCTACTCGCTCCTTTCGAGGTCGCCGGGGATAACGATACTTCCGCCCGCGCTCCAGAGCTACTGGTTCGAGTGGCACGTAGTCTTCGCCTTTTTCTCCTACGCGGTATTCGTCGTAAGCGCCTCGGTCGAGGCCTCCTTTCTCATCCTCGACCCGTTCGTAAAACGCGGGTTCGGGCGCGCCTGGGGGCTTGGAGCGGAGAATATAGAGGAGTTCCACTCCTTATCAAAGAGGCTCGTCATGTTCGGCTACCCGTTCCTGACGTTCGCTATTCTCTCGGGTGCGGCGTGGGCGAACGAGGCGTGGGGGAGGTACTGGTCATGGGACCCCAAGGAGACATGGTCTCTCGTCACCTGGACCGTTTTCACGATATACCTCCACTCGAAGGCCATCCCCAAATACCAGGGGCTGCCGGCCTCGGTCATAAACATCATCGGGTTCGTATGCATGATGATGACGTTCCTTGGCGTCAACTGGCTCGCGAAGCTCCTGGGCATCCCGAGCCTCCATGTATATACGGTTTAGAATGGAAACCGCCGCCGTAAATTCAAAGGTCGCAAAGTCTCTAAACGCATGGAAGGTCTTTTGTCAATGGACAGAGCGCAAGCTCTCCTCCATGTACACTTCCGTCTATCTCCTCGCCGTCATGGCGCTTTTTTTCATGACAGGGACGATATTCCCGCAGGGAGGCGAGTACGAGGAATACGAGAAGGCCGGAGGCGGTTTTCTCTTCATCGTGAACGCGCTCAGTCTCCTCGAGTTTTTCACCTCTCCCGTCTTCCTCATACTCTCGACAATACTCTTCCTCAATATCGCGGTCTGCACCTGGAAGAGGTATCCCCTTGTCTTTCAGGCAAAGAGGGACGCCGGTCCGTTTGCGCCCGAGCTCTCCATCGACCTCCCGTTCACGGTCTCCAACGCGCACGAGGAGGTAGGAAAGGCGTTAAAGAAGGCCGGGTTCAGGACCGTCGCCAGAAACACCTCTTACGCCGTCGCTGAAAAGGGGCTCCCCTATAAGGCGCTTACATGGCTCTATCACGCCGGGCTCATAGCGTGCCTCTTCGGCTTCGCGCTCACCTACTTCTTCGCCTTCGAGGGGGAGATGAAACTCAAACTACGCGAGCCCGAGACAGTCATGCCCGAAGAGACGGGAAGGCTCATGGGCCTCTTAAGGGGATATACGCCGCACTCGGACTTTCACCTCTACTTGGAGAGGTTCTCGACCGATTACGCCGAATCCCCCCGCCTCGAGTACCCCTCCGACAAACTCTCCCGCCTCGCCATAGGGCTCGGCTGGAACAAGAATATCGCCTACGAGCTTACTGAGAACTCTCTCTCGGTCAAGGACTGGAGGGCGAAGATAAAGGTCGTAAAGGGCGCGAGGACGCTTGCCGAAAGGTTCGTCGAGATCAACGAGCCGCTCAAATACGGCGGGTATACATTCTATCTCATGGACGTCGAGCAGTCCTTCAAGGTCAGGGTGGATAATAACCCCATCGTCCTTGAGACGAACGCCGGAGAAGACCTCATAGTACCCGGCCTCGACGATCCATTGAGGCTCGGGCCGTGGAGGACCGGTACGGTAAAGAGGCTTAACAACGACATAGAGGTATTGAAGCCGCATGTGCCCGTCACGCGCAAGGGCGAGGAGGTCGCGCGCATCTCGCCCGGCGGCTCTGCCTTTGTCGACGGCACAAAGATAACGCTCCTGGACGCGGTCGAGTCGCCGGTCTTGAGCTACAGGTACGACCCCGGAGTCCCCCTCCTCTGGGCCGCAGGCGTGTTCGTCCTTATCATGATGTCGCTCCGCTTCTTCGGGTACTGGTTTGAAGCCGCATACAATATAGAAGAGCGGGACGGCAGGCCCGTACTCGAAATCAGGATACGGTCAGCCGGCCTCATCGCGGACGAGAGACACGTTATAGAGAGGCTCAAATACCACCTATCCAGACAGACCCGCTGACCCGCTCGGCGCGGGGCCAATGTCCTCCGGGAGCTACGAGGAGAGACTAATCAAGTTGTCTCGATATGAACTTTGCCCGTCCGGCGAGGACCGCTCGGCGCGGGGCCTATTCTCAAAATGAGCCTGTTGCCATATTGATCCCATCACCGTTGGATACGAGATTTGCCCGTCTGGGTACTCGGCGTACGGCCAAATTCGAATCCGTGACTTTGGTATTATGGGCGTACAGCCTTTGGATACGGATATGCCCGTCCGGTTAGGACCCCTCCCCCGTTGGCATACGACGCCATAAGTGTTATCATCTTTCCATGACATTAAGCGAATTCATAGAAGACATAAAAAAGAGGAAGGACCTCCGGGAGGTCGTCCATCACGAGGAGATACCCCCGAGAAGGGCGCACTTTGCCGAGACAGAAAGGCCGCTTCGTACTGAGCTTAAGGACGCGCTCTCGTCCATCGGGATCGAAAGACTCTTCTCCCACCAGTCCCAATCCATCGACCTCATACGCGACGGCAAAAACGTCGTTGTCATGACCCCTACCTCGAGCGGCAAGTCGCTAATATACAACATACCGGTAATAGAGACGCTTCTTGAGGACAATGACGCGCACGCGCTCTATCTTTTTCCTTTGAAGGGTCTTGAGCAGGACCAACTCGGCGCGTTCAGGGAATTGACTGAAAGACTCCCGCTCGGGCGCAAAGAGACGGGGCCGCCGAAAAAAAGGGCGGCCTTTATCCCGTCGCTCTCAGAGATCTACGACGGCGACACGACCGCATACAGAAGAAAGAAGATAAGAGAGACCCCTCCGGCGGTAATACTGACGAACCCGGACATGCTCCACCTCGCCATAAACGCATTTCATCCCAAGTGGGAGAGGTTTTTCCGTAACCTGAAGTTCGTCGTCATCGACGAAGTCCACACCTACAAGGGAGTCTTCGGCTCTCACGTGGCCAACGTTTTAAGGAGGTTCCGCCGCATCGCGAAGATGTACGGGGCAGACCCTGTATTCATCGCCTGCTCGGCGACTATCGCCAACCCCAGGGGGCTCGCGGAGACTCTAACCGGCCTACCCTTCGATCTCGTCGAAGACAGCGGCGCGCCTGTCGGCAAGCGGCACTTCCTCTTCATAAACCCGCTACCTGAAGTAAGCCCATATACGATCGCCACGCGCGTCTTTACTTCATCCGTCCGCGAGGGGCTCAAGACGATCGCCTTTACCAAGGCCCGGAAGGTGACGGAGCTAATGCACGCGTGGGTGAACGAGACCGCGCCGGATATCGGAGCGAAGATAAGCTCTTACAGGGCGGGTTTTCTGCCGGAAGAAAGACGCGATATCGAGACACGGCTGTTTAACGGAGAGCTGACCGGCGTGATATCGACGAGCGCGCTCGAGCTCGGCGTCGACATAGGCGGGCTCGATGTCTGCGTGCTCGTCGGATACCCGGGCTCGATAAGCTCCACGTGGCAAAGGGGCGGACGGGCCGGGAGGTCCGGGAGGGACTCTCTCATCGTCATGGTCGCTCTTGCCGACGCCCTCGACCAGTACTTCATGAGGAACCCGGACGACTTCTTCAAGAGGAACGTCGAGGCCGCGGTGCTCGACTTCGAGAACCCATCGATTTTGAAAGGCCACCTCCTCTCGGCCGTCGCCGAAGGCTATCTGAAGCCGACGGATGCGGTCTATGACGCGAAAAAATACGAGCCGATATTAAGCGAGCTCGAGACCGAAGGCAAGGTGCGCCACTGGCAGAAGGGCGACATCTGGTACCCGAGAAAGAGGACGCCGCAGCTTGATATTTCCATCAGGGAGGCGGGAGAGCCTTATACGATCGTGAAGGAGGACGGCAGGACGCTCGGCGAATCAAGCTCCGCTCGCGTACTCTATGAGCTCCACCCCGGGGCGATCTACCTCCACAGGGGCGTCCAGTACAGGGTCGTAAAGCTCGACATGTCCGAGAGGAAGGTCTTCTGCAGGCTCGCGCCCGAAGCCGACTATTATACCCGCGCGATGTCGCACGAAGAGACGGAGATAGTATCAGAGGACGCTCAGAGGGACCTGCGGGGCGCAAGGCTCCTTCTCGGAAAACTCAAGGTCACAGAGCGCGTCCTCGGCTACAGAAAAAAACAGATACACACGGACAAGACGCTGGGAGAATTCCAGTTGGAGCTGCCGGAGACGATATTCACGACTACAGGCGTATGGCTTCAGGTAGACGAAGCGCTCATAAGCGCGGTCAGGGAAAAAGGCTTCGGCTCATCCGGCGGCCTCCACGCGGCCGAGCACGCGATGATAGCGGCTCTCCCGCTGTACGCGCTCTGCGACAGGATGGACCTTGGCGGCGTAAGCTATCCCTTAAACCCCGAGCTCGGAAGCGCCGCGATATTCGTATACGACGGCCACGAAGGCGGCGTGGGTCTCGCCAAAAGAGGGTTCGAGTGCGCGCCCGAGTGGTTCTCGTCTACCTTGAGATTAATGGAGGAATGCGCCTGCGAGGTCGCCTGCCCTTCCTGCACCCAGGACCCGAAGTGCGGCAACAACAACGAGCCATTGGACAAGCGGGGCGCGACCATGATGATAAGGAAGTGGCTGGGGGGATAGTTTTCAGCCTCCCCTCCCTGAATCTGATAGACGAAAGGGGATTGATAGGAGGCCTCTTTAATAATCTCCCCTCACCCCTCTTTAAAAAAGAGGGGGATTATCGGATTATATATACGACGTACCGATGAGCCCCGATAGCCGCGGTTTCAAAGCGCTCATCTTCCGTGATTTAATCCCTGGACAATGTGAACATCGAGCAATATAATCGTTTATGATGTCCCTTCGGAGGGTTTATGACCGGATTCCTTGCCTTCATGGCCGTCTTTACCGCTGTAATAATCGTTCACGAATTCGGCCATTATCTCGCCGCCAAAAAGCTCGGCGTCAAGGTCTATGAATTCTCCGTCGGCTTCCCCTTCAGCCCGCGGGTAGCAACGCTCTTCCGGCACAGGGAGACCGAGTTTACCGTCAGGCTCCTGCCGCTCGGAGGCTTCGTGAGCTTCTCTGAGGATGGAGACGCCGATCCGTCGCGGTTCCTCAAAACCGAGAGGTGGAAGAGGGCCGTCATATCTTCGGCGGGCCCGGCTTTCAACATCGCGTTCGCATTCCTCATACTCACACCCGTATTCCTTTTAGGCAAGGGGCTTCCCATTTACGATAG
>JACREV010000164.1 GCA_016218095.1 Deltaproteobacteria bacterium
CACCTGGCCGGTATATACCTACATACTCGTCAAATACAACGTCGCGTTCCTCCAGTACGTCGCATTCATCATACTCATAGCCGCGCTCGTGCAATTGGTCGAGATGTACATAAGGAAGTCGAGCCCCGCGCTCTACAGGGCGTTGGGCATTTATCTCCCGCTCATAACCACTAACTGCGCGGTCCTCGGGCTCGCGCTCTTCATGGTATTGAGGAGCTATAACTACATAGAATCGATAATATTCGGCTTCGCTACCGGCGTCGGCTTCACGCTCGCCATCCTCATGATGTCGGGCATAAGGGAAGAGCTCGAGTTCGCCGACATACCCAAGCCTTTCCAGGGGATCTCGATAACTCTTATCGTAGCAGGCATGATGGCCCTCGCGTTCATGGGTTTCGCGGGCCTTATAAGGGGTTAGACAATGGCTGGTCTTGGCGGAATGGTCCTCATATCGGTCGTCTCCATGGGCGGCATAGGCGCCGCTCTCGCGGGCTTCCTCGCCTTTGCCGACAAGAAGCTCAAGGTCGAGGAGGACCCGAGGATCGAGGCTATCTCAGCGGTCCTGCCGAACACCAACTGCGGCGGGTGCGGGTACCCTGGTTGCAGGATGTTAGCAGAAGCGCTCATGAAGGGCGAGGCCCCTCCGAACGCGTGCGTCGCCGGCGGGTCCGACACCGCCAAGAAGCTCGCCGAAGTCCTCGGCATGGACCACAAGGAGCACAAGAGGATAGTAGCGGTCGTCCTCTGCAAGGGGGGGAACGCAGAGGCAGAGAGGCGCGCCTCCTACAGGGGAGAGGTCTCCTGCACGGCGGCGAACCTTACCGGCGGCGACAAGGGCTGTACATACGGGTGCCTTGGGTACGGCGAGTGCGTCGAGGCCTGCAAGTTCGACGCGATGGCCATGAACGACAACGGGCTGCCGGTCGTATTCCACGACAAGTGCGTCGGGTGCGGCGCGTGCGCGAGGGCCTGCCCAAGGGACATCATAGAGATGCACCCCGAGGACCACAAGCTCTTCGTCTATTGCAAGTCCAAGGACAAGGGCGCGCACGCAAAGAAGGTCTGCAAGGTCTCGTGCATAGCCTGCGGCCTCTGCGTAAAGGACTGCTCGGTGCCGAACGGCATAGTTCTTAAAGACAACCTCGCGGTCGTCAACTACGCGCTCGCCCCGCAAAACGAGGAGTCGACGAAGAGGTGCCCCACAAAGTGCATCCTCTCAGGGATAGAAGAGAAGGTCACGAAGGCCGCGTTCCTCGCCTCCCAGCCGAAGAGGACAGGGTAGGGGGGGGGGAGGGGAGGCCTGAAGGCCCGCCCGTCCGGCCCAAATGCAGTTCCGAAGCGGCCCCGAAAGGGGCCGCTTTTTTAATGCTCATTATTTTTTAAAAAAATGCTTTGCTGGTTCAGGTTTGTAACCTGAACCTTTGATTCGTGACTCGATTAGTGCTTGCATGGCTATTTGAGTCTTTTAGCCTAAAGCCCTTTTGCGCGCTCCGCGCGCTTATTCGCATGGCTCCGAGCGCTTCCTTCCTCCCCCGCCCGCTCGGCGCGGCGCCAGAGTTCTTCGGAAGCTATTGAGGTAAGGGTAAACTAATTGTCTCGACACGAACTTTGCCCGTCCGGCGAGGACCGCTCGCGCGCCACTTAGAGCGCTTCGGTCTAATCCGCCCCGGTGCGCTCGCCTCTTCCCCCCTTAGGCGCTCTCCGCCATGCGCCCGTGTGTTTGTAAAGACAGAACAAAAACATCTTTTTTGTTTTTCAAAACTCCCAGGCATGGGGTGAGCGACCTTAAGGGAGGAAGCCTTATGAGCGAGCCGGGGGAGTAAAAAGGCCGCGACAGCTTACTCAGGGGCGAGCGGTCCTCGCCGGACTGGCAAATCCGTATCGGACAACTGTGCTTCAGGTAGACTTAAGTGACCCGATTTGAAATTGGCCCCGCGCCGAGCGGGGGCGGGGGAGGGCGGAGGGAGCGAATCCCCATGCCGAAAAAAGCCCGGCAGGGCGTAAAAGGAAAAATACAAAGTGTGCCGGAATTAAAAAAACGCGAAAGCGCGCGGAGCGCGCAAAAGGGCTTTGCCCCGGGAAAACTTGATTATTCATCGAGAGTTTTTATATTTTTTAAAGCTGGATTCCCGCTTAAAACGCGCGGGAATGACAATTTATAAAATTAACGGGTTCAGGTTGGAAAACTGAACCCGCAAGACCTGAACCTGCAAAAAAATACATATTTTCCCCCCACCTCTACACTCCATAAAAATTAACTAATCTCCCCTTAATTGGTTTTTAATCCTTTTTTGTTAATATGGCTTTAATTCAAAATCTATTTGAAATTCAATAAAAAAAAGTTTATAAGTAACTATTGAACGCCGATATGTCAAAAATGAACCTGAAACACGCCGCACCGGTCATCTTCGCATTCCTCATGCTCTTTGCGCTCGCCTCCTGCTCGAAGACCGGGGTAAAAGACCCAACATCGCTCCGTGGAGGAGAGACGAGACCAACCCTTTCGCCCCTCAGCTACACCGGTACGACCGCCGTGGCCTACCAGGCCGCGCGCGAGATACCGGAGATACTCGACAGCCTCTATTGCTACTGCGAATGCGCGAAGCACTCGGGTCACAAGAGCCTCCTTTCCTGCTACGTGGACGAGCACGCGGTCAACTGCGACATCTGCATAGACGAGGCGCTCATGGCCTATGACCTTCACAAGCAGGGCAAGGACGTCGTCGCGATCAGGGAGGCGGTCGACGCCAGGTACTCTCGCGGACAGCATCGATAAATTTTTCAACGGAGGATAAGCGGTGGTCACAAAGAAGATCCTTACAGTTTTTGCGGCGGCGGGCCTTATAGCGATCGCGGGCTTCACCGGCTGTTCCAAATCGAAAGACGCGGGCAACGCCCAGACCGCGGGGGCCCCCGGCCAGGAGGCCTCACAGCAAGGACAGGGCGCGCCGGTCGTGAGCAACGCCGTCATCGTCGAGGACCTCAAATCCAGGCTAAAGGAAAAGCCGAACGACCCCGAAGTGCTCTGGAGGCTCGGGGACGCGTACTTCGACTCAAAGCAGTTCGCGGAAGCCGCCGATTATTACAAGAAGGCCATACAGTTCAAGCCCGACGAGACCGACATCTACAACGACCTCGGGCTCTCGGTCCACTATTTGGGCAAGTCCGAGGAGGGGCTCAAGTACGTCGAGCAGGGGATAAAGAAGAACCCCTATCACCAGAGGATATGGCTCACCAAGGGCTTCATACTCGCCTACGGCATGGGCGACCTCCAGGGCGCGAAGGCCGCGTGGGAGAAGGCCGCCGCCCTTAACCCCGAGAGCCAGATAGGCAAGGCGGCATCCGAGTTCCTCGCGCAGTTCAACGAGAAGGCAAAAAAGTAAAAGTTAAGGACGCGTAGATGCAGGATAAAGTAAAAGAAGGCGGCGGAAGGCCCTGGTACAGGGTCGCCGGCTCAAAGATCTGGTACTTCTTCAACTCGCTGAAACTCACGCTCTTCGTCCTTATTACGCTCGCCGTAGTCTCCATATTCGGCACGGTCGTAGAGCAGAACCTCCCGGTCGAGGAGTACCTCCAGAAGTACGGAGAGAAGTGGACGAGCTTCATACTGACGGCGCGCCTCCACGACATGTACCACTCGTACTGGTTCCTGGCGCTGCTCGCGATGCTCGCTCTGAACATCATCGTCTGCACCTTCGAGAGGTTCCCTCCCAAGTGGAAGGCGCTTCTTAACCACAAGTCCGAGAAGTTCGACGCGCGGCTCATCGAGAAGTTCGCCAACCACCACACCTTCGACGTCGCCGCCTCTCCGGAGGCCGTAAAAGAACGCGTGGTGAACGCCTTCAGGAAAAAGAAATACGACATCATAACTTCGGGGGGAGGGGGCGAGTTCCGGCTATACGCCTGGAAGGGGCGCATAGGCAGGCTCGGCTCGGACTTCACGCACATAAGCCTCCTTCTCATACTCCTTGGCGCGATCGTCGGCAGTTTCGCGGGTTACAAGGACTTCAGGGCCGTATTCGTCGGCGGAGAGATGTCGGTCCCCAAGGCAGACTTTAGATTAAAGCTCGACAAGTTCTGGATAGACTACTACGATTCCGGCCAGATAAAGCAGTACAACAGCCTCCTTACCGTCATCGAGGACGGCAAGGAGGTAATGAAGAAGCAGATATGGGTCAACGAGCCCCTCTACTATAAGGGGATACGGTTTTACCAGTCGAGCTACGGCACGGCCTGGAACAGGGTCTCGGAGGCCGAAATAGCCGTACAGACAAAGGGGCGGACCGAGCACGGCGAGCCGATGCTCGTGAAATGGGAGACGCTAACGCCCCTTGCCGGGACGAAGTACTCGGTCAAGCTCATAGGCTACGCCGGCGACTTCGCCTACGACGAGGGGACGAACCAGGTGTTTTCAAAGTCCGCCGAGTCCAACAACCCGGCCATCCACCTGGAGATTTACGACGGGGACAAGCTGATATCGACCCCGTGGCTCTTCCTCAAGTACCCCGGCATATTCCCGGCGATACCGAACGCGGATGAGGACCTCGTCTTCACCGGATACAAGGGGATCATGTACTCGGGCATCTCCATAAACAAGGACCCCGGCACCAATATCGTATGGGCGGGCTCCATAGTAATGGGGTTTGGCTTCATCCTCGCCTTCTTCGTATACCACAGGAGGGTCTGGGTAGTGGTGAGGGAGTCCGGCAGGTCGACCGAGGTAAAGCTCGGCGGCATGATAAACAAGAACAACCTTGTCTTTGAAAAAGAGCTCAAGGAAATAGTCGAATCCATAAGTTCCGAAAAAGCGCGGGGGTAAGTAATGATCCTTTCTCTGGTATTTTTCACCTTTTCGTTCGTCTTCTATCTGGTGACCTCGCTCCTCTACATAGGCCACTGGATCTTCAAGAAGAAGTGGATCGGCCAGACGGCGACGGCAATGGCCTTTGTCGCTCTCCTCTCCACGACCATGATACTCATCGCCCGGGCCGGGGAGTCCGGCCACGCGCCTTTCTCTAACCTGTGGGAATCGATGATGCTCTTCGTCTGGGCGACGAACGCGGGTTATCTCATCCTCGAGTACAAGCACAAGTTCAGGGCCATAGGCGCCTTCGTCATGGGCCTTGAGTTCATAGCCATGATCTCGGCCTCTCTGCTCCCGTACAGGTTCAAGAGCGCGGAGCCCTTGAACCCCGCGCTGCAGAACAAGTGGCACTGGTTGATGGACGTGCTCCGCCCCTTCGGGCTTGAGAAGTACGCGATAGGCTGGCTCGACTTCCATGTCTTCACGACGTTTATCGGCTACGCAGGGTTCGCCATCTCCTTCGGCTTGAGCCTCATATATCTCCTCAAGGAGCGCTCGGAGGCGAACGGGACAAAGGGCGGCATCATGGGGGCGTTCCCCGAGGCCCGGATAATAGACGAGCTCAGCTACCGCGCGATAGCCTGGGGCTTTCCGTTCCTCGCCACCGGCATCGTCTCCGGCGCGGTCTGGGCGAACTACGCCTGGGGCTCGTACTGGTCATGGGACCCGAAGGAGACCTGGTCTCTCATCACGTGGTTCATCTACGCGGCGTACCTCCACGCAAGGGTCACAAGGGGCTGGAGGGGCAAGCGCGCCGCCTACATATCAGTAGCCGGCTTCCTCGCGGTCATATTCCTGTACTGGGGCGTGAGCTTTGTCCTCCCCGGACTCCACGCTTACGCGTCATAACCGGATGCTGAAGAAGCCCGACGGTACCGCCGGGCTTCTTCAGCTAATTTTTCCTCCTTAAGGGGTATAAAGAAAGATGGCTGACCAGACCGACAACGAAAAAGGCCTGCCCAGAATAGCGCTCATAATAATCGTCCTTGCCGTAGTCGGCGTAGCCGCCTTTATCATATTCGGCCAGAGGCAGAAGTTCGAGCCGGTGGTCGCCGGAAGCGACTCGATCGACTTCACCCTCCCGGACCTCTCCGGCAACTCGAAGAGCCTGAAGGATTTCAGGGGCAAGGTCGTATTCCTGAACTTCTGGGCTACCTGGTGCAAGCCATGCGAGGAGGAGATGCCCTCCATGCAGGCCCTCTATCAGGCCTTCGCGGGCCAGCCTTTCGAGATAGTCGCGGTGAGCGTCGATAAGGACGGCCCCGAGGTGGTAAAGGCCTATGCCGCAAAGTACGGACTCACCTTCACCATCCTCCACGACAGGAAGGGGTCCGTCAAGGAGACGTACAAGACGACGGGCGTCCCCGAGACCTTCATCATAGACCAGAACGGCGTCATCGCCGAGAAGGTCTGGGGGCCGAGGGACTGGTCCGAGCCGTCTTCGTACTCGATGATAGTCGATCTCTTGAAGAACGGTCCAAAGCCCAGAGAGTCTTACAAGACAGTACGCAAATAGCGCTTCTACGCCCGTTCTAACGCTTCTTTAATCTTTCCGGCGTTAACATGGTCTTAAGCTCAGGAGAGGGGTACAAGCATGACTACGGAAGTCAGTCTGCCTTTAGCGTTCTTCGGGGGGATACTCTCGTTCATATCCCCCTGCGTCCTCCCGCTCGTCCCCTCGTACATATCGTTCGTAACCGGCATATCGTTTGAGGAGCTCACGAACGACTCGGGCAAGGAGATAAAGAAGGTCATACTGAAAAACTCGCTCATGTTCATCCTCGGGTTCTCGACTGTCTTCGTCGTCATCCTCGGATCCTCGGCCCAGCTCTTCGGCTCGCTCTTCATGGAGTACCAGGACATAGTAAGGAAGATCGGCGGGCTCGTTATAATACTCCTCGGCATCCACATAATAGGCATCATCAACTTCAACATACTCCAGAGGGACAAGCGCCTCCACTTCTTCAGGGAAAAGCCGGCCGGGCTCCTCGGTTCGTTCCTCGTGGGCATAGGGTTCGCGGCGGGGTGGACCCCTTGCATAGGGCCGATACTCTCCGCGATATTCGCCGTCGCCGCGACCTCCGAGAACCCCTGGTCCGGCATCTCCCTCTTTATAGCGTACTCCATCGGCCTTGCCATACCGTTCCTTTTAACCTCCCTCGGCATCAACACCTTCCTCAAGCATTTCAACAGGCTCAAGCGCCACATGAGGATTATCTCTGTAATTACGGGTATTTTCCTCATCATAACTGGGGTATTGATTTTTTCTAACTCTCTTGCTATTATAGGCGGGTATCTAAACAACCTGATCCCGAGCCTGAGTTAGAACGCGGGCGGGGCGGAACCAACGGCCGGGGCAATCATGCTCCCTTCCGTAGGGGCATACGCCTCTTTCGTCCTTTCCGCGTCGAGTTAGGACCCCATGACAAAGCCGCTTATCGAAGTGTACGCAAGGAAAGACTGTTCCATCTGCAGCTGCCCCAAGGGTTGCGTCCTCTGCAACGACGTGAAAGATACTCTCGGCAGGGTCGGGGCCGAGATACCCTTCCAGTTCAAGGAGGTCGATATCGACGCGAGCGACGACCTCTTCAGGCGATTTAACAGCGACATCCCCACGGTATTCATCAACGGCAAGAAGGCGTTCAAGTTCAAGGTCGACGAGAACGAGTTCAGAAAGAAGCTCAGGAAGGAAATCATAAAGGCGAAGCTCCTCAGCCTCCGGAACCAGAAGGCCGCGACGTAAGGCCTGGTGCGTATCTGCGGGGTCGATATGAAAAAATAAATTATTTCCAACGGCGCTTACGGGCGCCTTTTTTTTTGCCTGCTCTCGGTTGGACAAGAACGTGACTCTACGCGCCTGACATGAGGGACTATTCCGAAACCCGTCCGCCTCGCCTGCCCTCTGAGTTTAAAATCCCAGTTTAAGATTGATTTTGCCCGGGCAGAGGTGCTAATATACGCATTTGATTGAGTATTTGGGGGCCGGGGCTCATCTGCCGAGCGCAGAAACGATCCTTCGAGACCCGGTCAGGCCGGTACAGCATGAAGTTTATCGTCATAATACCCACCTATAACGAGGCGGAGAACATAAGGATAATCGTCCCGAGGATACTCGGGCTTGGGCGCGAGTTCCATGTGCTTGTCGTCGACGATAACTCGCCGGACGGCACCGCGAAGGTCGTAAAAGACCTCATGAAAAAAGACGGCCGGGTCATGCTCATGGAGAGGCCCGGCAAGATGGGGCTGGGTTCCGCGTACATAGCCGGGTTCAAGCGCGCATTGAAGGAAGGCGCGGACTTCGTCTTCGAGATGGACGCCGACCACTCGCACGACTACAACGATCTTCCGCGGTTCCTGAAGGAGATGGACAAATACGACCTCGTCATAGGCTCGCGTTACGCCAACGGCATAAGCGTCGTCAACTGGCCGCTTCCGAGGCTCCTTTTAAGCTACTTCGGCAACGTCTATGCGAGGCTTATTACCGGCCTTAAGACATTCGACAACACCGCCGGGTTCAAGTGCTTCAAGAGGAAGGTGCTGGAATCCATCGACCTCGACGCCATACACAGCAACGGATACGCCTTCCAGATAGAGATGAACTGGAACGCGGCCCGGAAGGGTTTTAGCATCGGCGAGATACCCGTCATATTCTGGGGCAGGTACTCGGGGGACTCCAAGATGTCCGGCAACATCGTCCGCGAGGCCGTCTTCATAGTCTGGAGGCTAAGGCTCGACTCCATATCGAGAAGGCTCGGACTCAAGAGGGATTGACGCACCTTGCTACGCGACCTCTTCAACAAAAACGCATACACAATAGCGCTCCTCGGCCTCCTTGTGGCGGTCTCCTACTATAACGCCCTCTTTACGCCGTTCATGTGGGACGACAAGACCCTCGTCGTCTCGAACACGGGGTTGCAGGGCGGGTGGGACAGCCTTCTCGCCGCCTTCAGCCCCCGTCTCTGGGGCCTCCGGGTCGACAACGAGGCGTTCAGGTCTTTCTACAGGCCCCTCCATACCGTCCTTTCGATGATCGATTACAGGATATGGGGTCTGAACCCGTTCGGTTTCCACCTCTCGAACGTATTGCTCCACCTCTTCAATACGCTCCTCGTATTCGCCTTCGCGCTGAAGCTCTCCGAGGAGAGGGCGGCCTCGTTCTTTGCCGCGGCGATATTCGCGGTACACCCGGTCCATACCGAGTCGGTCACCTTCATCTCGGCCAGGGTCGATCTGCTCTGCGCGCTCTTCCTCCTCCTTTCGTTCCACCTCTACGCGTTCCACCCCGAGCCTGGTTACACGAGGTTCGGGCGCGGCTTCGGGATAAGGGACATACTATCGATGTTCCTCTTCCTCCTCGCCCTCCTTTCCAAGGAGATGGCCGTCACCATGCCCATACTGCTCGCGCTCTATACATGGTTCTTCGAGAAATGGGGGAGGCGCGCCGTAAGGGTCGCCCCATATTTTGTCATACTCGCGCTCTATGTGGTCTTCAGGATACTCGGCCTCAAGGCCTTCGCCGGCCAGCACGGGCTCAAGTCCGACTTTTTGACGGTGGCGTTTACCGCCTCTGCCGCCGTCCTCGACTACATAAGGCTCCTCTTCTTCCCTTATCCCCTGAAGGCCTACTACGGCATCTTCTGGCAACCGTCTCTGAGCGCGAAGGTCATAGCCGCCTTTGTCCTCATGCTCGTCTCATTGGCCGCCGTACTCTGGTATCTAAACAGGGACAGAAAGCTCCACGCCTTCGTCATACTCTGGACCTACATCTCGCTCCTCCCGGTCCTTAACATAGGCACCCTCGGCGAGTTCTCGATAGCCGAGAGGTACCTCTATATCCCGTCCATAGGCTTTTCAATACTCGCAGGCCTCTTCTTCTCGTCCCTTTTGAGGGACAAGCTCGTGGGCAGGTACGCGCCTTACGCGTTCGCTCTGCTTGTCGTCGTGCTCGCGGCAGCGACCATCTCCAGGAACGGCGTCTGGAAAGACGACGTCACGTTCTACTCGGCGATGGTAAAGGGCGCTCCGGGGTCCGCGATACCCCACGCGAACCTGGGACATGCTTATCTGAGGGCGGGCGATATCGAAGGGGCGATATCCGAGCTTGGCGAGGCTTCCCGCCTCTCGGGCGGGAACCCGGTCATACACTACGAGCTCGGCGCGCTCTTTATCAAGACCGGGAGATTGAATGAATCGGTTGCGGAGTTGAGGGCGGCGCTTGAGATGAAACCGGACTTCGTCGAGGCCTATAACGCCCTCGGCATCGCCTACGCCGGGCTCGGCGAGAACGAGCTCGCGCTAAACGCGTTCGAGAGCGTACTTAGATACGACCCGTCCTCCGAGGTCGCATCTGCGAACATCGCGAGGATAAAGGCGTCCAAAAACGGAAAGAGGCGCTGATCAGCCCCTCTTTGCCTTCCTTGTAAAGAACGCCTTCGATATCGGGCTTATCTCCGCGACCTTCTTTCCCTTCATCGCCACCAGCATCCCGAAGAGGAACTTCTTTTTTTTCGTGACCGTGAATCCGGCGGAGTTAAGGAGCTCTTCGAGGCTCTCCTCCGTGAACTTCTGCACGTGGGCCTCTTTCCAGACCCTGCCCTTGCCCTTTGTCCAGAAGTGCCAGATGACCCTGAAGAGGAGCGACTGTTCATTGGGTACGAGGACAAGGAGCTTGCCCCTGTCTTCGAGGCACCTGTTCAGCTCAATCAGCGCCTCCCTCGGCTCATGGAGGTGTTCGAGGACCTCTATGGCGCTGATAAACCCGAAGCTTCCGTCCTCGAACGGGAGCTCGTAGAAATCCGCGCAGAGGAACTTCGGGCCCCTGTGGGCCTCGTTCGCGTACTTGATCGCCCCGTGCGAGGCGTCGACGCCTGCGGACCACTTGAGCTGTCCTTTTTTGCTGATCCTGTCAAGGAGCGTGCCTCCGCCGCACCCTATGTCGAGCATCCTGGCGTCCTCGCCCTTAAGTAGGCTCGTTATGGCGGAAACTCTCCTTGAGTGCCAGAACCTCTGGAGAGGGTTTTCCGCGATCGACCTGTCGTAGTAGTCGGGCGGGACCTCGTCGTGAATGTCCCGCATCTTCTTTCTTAAACCAGGCGCGGGCCTCTGTGAAGCGACTACCTTAAGCTCAGTCTCAACCGCCGCAAGATGTTCCCTCGATGCTTCCATTTATTCCAGAGCCCTCCCGGCCTTGTTATGCCTTCATCTTATAATCCGGGAGATTAAGCCGTTGTTAGAGACAGGGGCGCGTTTTGTTTACTCTTCCGATGGACGCGTCCTGTCTACACGGTGTTTTTTAATCGTCTATTTCATCTATGCGCCGTAGAGGCCATATACGGCGCGAGCTTGCTTTTTTGGATGAAATTGGTTAATATTTTTTAGGGTTTTCCCCTTACTCCCGGTCTTTTCCGTCTTTCCAATCCTGCATAAGGTTTTCTATGAAGCGTCTTCTGTCTTTTCTGGTCTTCCTTGTCATCATATTAGCCCCGGCGGCTGTTATCGCCGCAGAGGCGTCTATCTCCGGGATCATGGTGGACCTCGACCCGCTCCGGGTCTCCTTCGAGGTCAGGGACGCGTTCACGGGGGAGATAGAGGAGGCCGTAAAGAGCGGCATGCCGACTTCGTTCAATTTCATCGTAAGGCTCTCCCGCGTCGACCCGGTCTGGTTCGACGAGGACATAGGCGAGTGGGAGTTCAGGCACACGGTAAAGTACGACACGCTCAAGGACGAGTACGAGGTGAGGCTCGACGAGGACATCTCAAGAGAGGCGCGTACAAAGGACCTGGAGGAGATGAAGTCGTTCATGTCAAGGGGCGAGGCCATCGCCATAACGCCGGCCCATCTCGTCCCAGGCGAGGTCTACGAGCTCGGGATAAAGGCCGAGCTCGACAAGACGGATCTGCCGGCCCTTTTGAATTACATGTTCTTCTTCGTGAAGCTCTGGGACTTCGAGACCGAATGGCATACCTACAGGTTTTCTCTTTAACAGTTTTTTTAACTCGGATTTGTTCAGGCTGACTCAAAAAGCATCGGACGCGAGGCGTCGAGAAGAGAGGAGCGAGGCGTACTCTTTTGTACGCCGCAGTTACTCGCTTTGATGCCAACGAAGCAGATGGACGTTGTCAGCGGCCTGACAGGGACCGGAATGAAAGATACCCATAAATTGGACGCGGAGCAGAGGAGGCGCAAGCGCGAGTTCATCATCATCCTCGTCATCATCCCGGTCGTCGCGCTCCTCACATGGTTCGAGTCCCACATCTCCTCCATCAGCGGAGGCGTGCCGGTAGCTACGAACATACTCCTCCTCGCGCTCCTGAACATCAACATCATCCTCCTTATCCTCCTCATATTCCTGGTCTTAAGGAACGCCGTTAAGATATACATGGAGAGGAAGAGGAAGGTCATGGGCTCGCGCCTGATGACCAAGCTCATCTCCTCGTTCGTGACCCTCACGATAGTCCCGACCTTCCTCCTCTTCTTCGTCGTCATAGGGTTCATAAACCGCTCCATAGACGGCTGGTTCGCCATAAACATAGAGGGCTCGCTCCAGGAGTCCCTGGATCTCGCGCGGAACTACTACAACGACATGAACGAGCGCGTCTCGGCCTCGGCGCGCTCGATAGCCGTAGTCGCATCCAAACAGGGTTTTGGCGCGGACAACGACAGGTTCAGGGCGTACCTGGATGAGCGGGTCGAGGAGAACGACTTCGCAACGGTCGAGGTCTACTCCGCCGACGGCAGGAGGGTCGCCTACTCGGTGGCGCAGAGGGTCAACAGGACGACTGTCCCCGACGTCGAGCAGGAGGCGGTATTGAAGGCCCTCAGGGGCGAGGCCTCGGGGTTCATCCAGACACTGCAGGTCGGGGACGTGGTACGCGGTGTCGCCCCCATACCTTCCGTCTCCAACCCTGAGAAGGTCATCGGGGCCGTCTCCGTCAGCTACTATGTGCCCAAGAGCCTTATAGACAAGATGAAGGAGATATCGGCCGCCTTCGAGGGGTACAAGCAGTTGAAGCTCATAAAGAACCCTGTGAAGGCCAAGTACTTCACGATCCTCCTCATCATAACGCTCGTCATTGTCTTCTTCTCGATCTGGATAGGCAGGTACATCGCGCGCGAGATAACCGTCCCGATACAGGAGCTCGCCGAAGGGACGCATGCGGTCGCGAGCGGCAACCTCGACTACCGCATAAAGACCGACTCGAAGGACGAGATCGGGCTCCTCGTCAACTCCTTTAACAGGATGACGGAGGACCTGCAGTCCAGCAAATCCAATCTCGAGGCCGCGAACCTGGACCTTCGCCGCACCAACACCGAGCTCGACCAGAGGAGGCGATACATCGAGATAGTCCTCGGTAACGTCCCGGCGGGCGTCATCTCTATTGACAAGCTCGGGAGGATCGTATCGATCAACAGGGTCGCCGCCGAGATACTCGGGACCGACGAGGGCTATGCCTTGGGCAAGGTCTACAAGGAGGTCTTGAGGCCTGAGGACCAGGAGGCGTTCCGCGAGATGATACGGGAGATGAACGAGATGGGGGCGGAGTCCCTCGAGAGGCAGATAAAAGTCGCGCTGGAGGACAAGGCCATGACGGTCCTCGTGAACCTGAACGCGTTGAAGGACGAGTCCGGCAACTACCTCGGCATGGTCGCGGTGTTGGACGACCTTACGCACCTTTTGAAGACCCAGAGGATGTTCGCCTGGAAAGAGGTCGCGCGCAGGATAGCCCACGAGATAAAGAACCCGCTGACGCCCATAAAGCTCTCGGCCCAGAGGCTCCGGAAGAAGTACCTCGACAGGTTCCCGGGGGACGAGGTCTTCGACGAGTGCACGACGACTATCATAAAGCAGGTCGACGAATTGAAGACCCTCGTCAACGAGTTCTCGTCGTTTGCGCGGATGCCCGCGTCGAACCCGTCGCCGAACGACCTTAACGAGATAGTCCAGGAGACGATCTCGCTCTACAAGGCGGGACAGAGGAGGATAAGGTTCGAATCAGCCCTTGACAAGAGGCTCCCGGTGCTGGATATTGACAGGGACCAGATGAAGAGGGTCCTTATAAACCTCATCGACAACGCGATAGCGGCCGTGGGCGAAGAGGGCGAGGTGAGGGTCGAGACCCTCCTCGTCGAGGAGCTCCAGCTCGCCAGACTCGAGGTCATAGACAACGGCGCCGGCATACCCGCCGAGGTGAGAGAGAGGCTCTTCGAACCGTACTTTTCCACTAAGAGGTCGGGGACAGGGCTCGGGCTCGCCATCGTCAGCAACATCATAGCCGACCACAACGGCTACATAAGGGTAAAGGACAACACCCCGCATGGGACCCGGTTCGTGATAGAGCTCCCCGTGAAGGCGATAACGATATGAAGACGGTTCTCATAATAGACGACGAGCAGGACATAAGGGAGGCGCTGAAGGGCGTCTTCCGTGACGAGGGGTACGAGGTAAAGACCTCCGGGAGCGCCGAGGACGCGTTAAAAAAACTTGACAGCGCGCCCCCTGACCTGGTCCTTCTTGACATATGGCTCCCGGGGATCGACGGGATAGAGGCGTTGAAGGAGATAAAGGCGCGCTACCCGAACCTCCCGGTCATAATGATCTCGGGCCACGCGAACATTGAGACGGCTGTAAAGACCACGAAGCTCGGGGCATACGACTTCATTGAAAAGCCACTTTCGCTTGACAAGGTCATACTCACCGCCGAGCACGCGCTTGAGAGAAAGAGGCTCTTAGAGGAGAATACGGCGCTACGCACCAAGGCATGGCACAAATACGATATAATAGGGAAGTCCAAGTCCATCCTGGGGCTTAAGAGCGACATAGCGAGGGTAGCGCCGACGAACTCATGGGTCCTTATAACCGGAGAGAACGGCACGGGAAAGGAGTTCGTGGCGCGTAACATCCACCTCCTCTCGAACAGGTCCGGGAAGCCCTTTGTGGAGGTCAACTGCGCGGCGATCCCCGAGGAGCTCATAGAGAGCGAGCTCTTCGGCCACGAGAAGGGGGCGTTCACGAGCGCGATCGCCCAGAAGAAGGGCAAGTTCGACCTCTCGGACAAGGGGACGATATTCCTGGACGAGATAGGGGACATGAGCTTGAAGACCCAGGCGAAGATACTCCGCATACTCCAGGAGCAGTCGTTCGAGAGGGTCGGGGGGACCGAGCGGATATCGGTCGACGTCCGGGTCATCGCGGCTACCAACAAGAACCTGAAAGAGCAGATAGTCAAGGGTACGTTCAGGGAGGATCTGTATTACAGGCTGAACGTCATCCCGTTCCACGTCCCGCCGCTCCGTGAGCGCAGCGAGGACATACCGCTCTTTATCGACCACTTCCTCGACGAGTTCTGCAGGGAGACCGCGAGGGAGCGTCTGAAGGTGGCCGCGGACTCAATCGAGATGCTCTCGGCCTACGAGTGGCCGGGGAACGTGCGGGAGCTTAAAAACGTCATCGAGCGGCTCGTCATAATGACCCCCGGGTCTGTCATAACCGGGGACGACATCCCCTCGTATATAAAAGGGGCGGGGCCGATCCAGCCGAGGAACATCTTCGGGAGCGCCCTTCTGAAGGAAGCCCGGAGGGAGTTCGAAAGGGAGTTCATATCGAGGAAATTGAAGGAGTTCGGAGGCAACATCGCAAAGACCGCCGAGGCGATCGGCATTGAAAGGAGCCATCTCTATAGGAAGATAAAGAGCTACGGGATAGAGCACGAAAACCTTGACGCCTTGAACTGAAAAAGGCCTTCCACCTAAGAACACCTCACCTTCGACCTAAAGCCTTTAGACAGCCTCGCATAATCTACGCTATAAATTTTTTGTGTATTTATACACAAAAATATGTTGACAAGGTGTTTAGTATATGCTAAATATTTTGTTAACAGCAACGTGATGTGTAGATTATAGGCGAAAAAGGGGGAAAGATGCGGGGACTTTGCGGCAAAGTTCGAGTCTTAAAAACGGTGGAGGCCATGAGGAGACCTGTAATTCTAATAGTTGACGACGAAGACTCCGTCAGGGCGGCTCTGGATGCCGTCCTCAAGGACACATACGAGACAGTGCTCGCGAACGACGCCTACGAGGCGCTGGAGGCGGTAAAGACCGGGTCGATAGACATGGTGCTGATGGATGTGGACCTCCCGGGGGTGAGCGGCCTTAAGGCTCTGGAGCTCATAAAGAAGGCGGATAGCGATATTGGCGTCATCATGCTCTCCGCGACCGGGAGCGCGGAGCAGGCGGTCTCCGCGCTTAAAAAAGGCGCCTACGACTATATAACGAAGCCGTTTGACGGCAATGACCTCGTTTCCACCCTTAAGAGGTATACCGATACGTTAAACTTCAGGAACGAGGTGAGTTTCCTCAAGGATGGGGCGGCCAGCCAGGCTAGCGGAGAGATATTGAGCATATCGCCCCGTATGAGGAGGATATTCGAGATAATATCGAGGGTGTCTTCGACGCCTACCAACGTCCTCATAACAGGGGAATCCGGGACCGGCAAGGAGCTCGTGGCGCGCGCGATACATTCTTTCGGCGAGAGAAAGGGAAAGCCTTTCGTCGCCTTCAACTGCGGCGCGGTCCCTTCCGAGCTCATGGAAAGCGAGCTCTTCGGACACGAAAAAGGCGCGTTTACCGGCGCCCACGCGAGGAAGATCGGCAAGTTCGAGTACGCCGACGGCGGGACGGTCTTTCTGGACGAGGTATCGACGCTTCCCATGCACCTGCAGATAAAGCTCCTCAGGGTCCTTCAGGAGAAGTCTTTCGAGAGGGTCGGGTCGAACGTGCCTATAAAGGTCGACATCAGGGTCATAGCCGCCTCGAACGTCGACCTCGAAAAAGAGGTGAGGAAGGGGACCTTCAGGGACGACCTCTACTACAGGCTCAAGGTCGTGCCGATAGATCTCCCGCCGCTCCGGGAGAGGAAGGAGGACATACCGCTCCTTATAAGGCACTTCCTGGATAAGCACAGCAGGAAATGCGGCAAAAGGGTCGTCGGGATAACTGGCGAGGCGATAAAGGCCCTTATCGGATATTCGTGGCCTGGGAACGTAAGGGAGCTTGAGAACCTGATGGAGAGGCTGGTCGTCCTCTCAAGGGAAGGGTTCGAGATAGGGATGGAGGACCTGCCTCCGTCCATATTCGAGACAGAGACCGAGGACAGGTCCAGGGAGGAGCGTGACTTTAAGGAAGCCTTGAGGATGTTCGAGAGGAGGTACATTATAGGCGTCCTCAACAGCACCAACTGGAACAGGGGCGAGGCCGCGCGCCTCATGAAGATACACAGGAACACGCTCTTCATGAAGATGAAGGAGCTGAAGATAAGGGAG
>JACREV010000162.1 GCA_016218095.1 Deltaproteobacteria bacterium
CGTAGTAGACCTTCATTAAGCCCCATCCTCCTCAGATTTATTCTAAAAATTGTTATTTTTCCTGATCTCTGTGTCAGGTCGGAAATAAAAATGCTCACATATTACCCATATATGCTCCGCTTTTTATTTCCGCCCTTCCTTGACCTCAGAAAAAATTCCTAATTTTTAGAGGCAGCTTCCAGATTCTATTTTCAGAAAAACGAAAAAAACCTATTTCTGCTTCGGGGACCGGGCCATCGCGATCCTGCCGGTACGGACTATCTCCTTTATGCCGAACGGACGGAAGAGCTCGGTTATCGCCCCTATCTTCTCCTCGTCCCCTGTTATCTCAACCGTATAGGAACGCGGGGATACGTCGACGACCTTTGCCCTGAAGATGTCTACGATCGAGAGTATCTCGGCGCGCGAATCCGCGTTGCAGGTGACCTTTATGAGCGCGAGCTCCCGCTCGATGTGCTCTTCGCCGGTAAAGTCGTAGACCTTGATGACGTTGACGAGCTTGTTGAGCTGTTTGTTTATCTGCTCCAACACCTTGTCGTCCCCGCTCGTGACGATCGTCATGCGGGATATCCTCGGGTCGAGCGTCTCGGCGACGGACAGGCTCTCGATGTTAAAGCCCCTGCCGGAAAAAAGCCCCGATATCCGCGATAAGACGCCGAATTCATTTGTGACGAGGACTGAGATAGTGTGACGCACCGGACCTCCCTAAACCAGAAGCATCTTGTTCAAAGGCTGGCCCGCCGGGACCATCGGGTAGACGCACTCTGCCGGGTCGACCTTGAAGTCCATTATGACCGGCCTGTCCTTCACGGCCATACCCTCTTTTATGACACCCTCGACCTCTGCCGGCGTCCTGGCCCTAAGACCCACGGCCCCGTAGGCCTCGGCGAGCTTTACGAAGTCGGGCGCGACCGAGACGCAGGTATGCGAGTAGCGCTTGTTGTAGAAAAACTCCTGCCACTGCCTGACCATGCCGAGGACCATGTTGTTAAGTATCGCTATCTTCACGGGCAATTTGTACTGCACGGCGGTAGCGAGCTCCTGTATGTTCATCTGAAGAGAGCCGTCCCCGGCTATCCCTATGACGGTCTTATCCGGGCAGGCTATCTGCGCGCCTATGGCCGCGGGAAAGCCGAAGCCCATGGTGCCGAGGCCGCCGGAGGTTATGAATGTCCGGGGCCTGTCGTACTTGAAGAACTGCGCGGCCCACATCTGGTTCTGTCCGACCTCGGTCGTGACGATGGCGTCGCCCTTTGTAGCCTCATAGAGCTTCTCGATGACGTACTGGGGCTTTATCTTGCCCTTTGGCTCGAACTTGTATGAGAGCTGGTGCGTGTCGTTCCAGACCTTCAACTGATTGTGCCAGTCCTTGAGAGATTCCTTGTAGGCCTTGAGCTCCTTCTGAGCTGGGATGAGCTTTATCATCTCCTTCAGCACGTCTCTCACGTCTCCGACTATCGGGATATCGACCTTCACGTTCTTGCTGATCGAGGTGGGGTCGATGTCTATGTGGACTATCCCGGCGTAAGGGGCGAACTCGTCTATCTTGCCGGTGACCCTGTCGTCGAAACGCGCGCCTATGGCGATAAGGCAGTCCGTGTTCATTACCGCCATGTTCGCGCAGTATGTCCCGTGCATCCCGAGCATTCCCATGAAGAGCGGGTGCGTGCCGGGAAAGCCGCCGAGCCCCATGAGGGTCGTCGTAGCCGGGATATTGAGCTTCGTCGTGAAAGTTTTAAGCTCCTCGGCGGCGTTCGACAATATCACGCCGCCTCCGGCGTAGACGACCGGCCTTTTGGACGAGAGTATAAAGTCCATCGCCTTCTTTATCTGTCCGGGGTGCCCCTTGTAGTTAGGCTGATAGCTCTCTATGTGGACCTTCTCCGGGTACTTGAGCTCGCACGGGGCCGTGAGCACGTCCTTCGGGAGGTCGACGAGCACGGGGCCGGGCCTGCCGGTAGTCGCTATGTAGAACGCCTCTTTTATAATCCTCTGGAGGTCCTTTATGTCCTTGACGAGATAGTTGTGCTTGGTGCAGGGCCGCGTTATCCCGACGATGTCAGCCTCCTGGAAGGCGTCGTTGCCGATGAGCGCCGTCGGGACCTGCCCGGTAAATACCACCAGCGGGACAGAGTCCATGTAGGCGGTGGCTATGCCGGTCACGGTGTTCGTCGCGCCGGGGCCTGAGGTGACGATGACTACGCCGGGCCTGCCGGTAGCGCGCGCGTAGCCGTCGGCCATGTGGACCGCGCCCTGCTCGTGCCGGACGAGTATGTGGTTGAGCTTGGAGTCATAGAGCGCGTCGTAGACGGGCAGTACCGCGCCGCCTGGAAATCCGAATACAGTGTCTACGCCTTCTTTAAGAAGGCACTCTATGAAGACCTCTGCGCCGTTTTTTTTGGTTTCCATAATTAGGTTCTCTTTAGGCTGTCTCTAAAAATGATATGGCCTTTATTTATTTCAGCACCGCTCCTGTATTGGCCGATGTGACTACTTTCGCGTACCGGGACAACCACCCGCTCTTTATCTTCGGGGCAGGAGGCGTCCACGACTTCTTCCTCTCATTGAGCTCCGCTTCGCTTACCTTGAGATTAAGCGACCTCTTATGGATATCGAGCTCTATTATGTCGCCGTCTTTTATAAAGGCTATGGGGCCGCCTTCGGCGGCCTCGGGCGAGATGTGCCCGACGCACGGCCCCCTCGTGCCGCCAGAGAACCTTCCGTCTGTTATGAGAGCGACGGAATCCCCGAGCCCCATGCCCATGAGCGTCGCCGTCGGCGCGAGCATCTCCCTCATGCCGGGGCCGCCCCTGGGCCCCTCATACCTGATGACGATGACCTCTCCGCCCTTGATGGCGCGAGCGAGTATCGCCTTCATGGCGGCCTCTTCGGAATCGAAAACGCGGGCGGTGCCCGTGAACTTCATCATCTTCTCGCTTACGCCGGACTGTTTCACAACCGCCCCAAGGGGCGCGATGTTGCCCTTCAGTACGGCTATGCCGCCCTCTGCGTGGTAGGCTTCATTCAGCGGCTTTATGACCTCGGAATCGATGTAGTCGACGCCCGCGATTATCGCCTTTACCTTCTTCCCGGAGACCGTCGGGTTGTCCTTTATGGAGGCCTCAAGCCTTTTGAGGACCGCGCCTATGCCGCCGGCCCAGTGGAGGTCTTCCATGTAATATTCGCCGACGGGCTCAAGCGAGGTTATGTGCGGCGTCTCCTTGCTGAGCTTATCGAAGGTCTCGAGCGGGAGCTTCACCCCGGCCTCGTGCGCTATGGCGAGGAGGTGCAATACCGTGTTCGACGAGCCCCCGAGCGCGAGGTCGGCCCTTATGGCGTTCTCGAACGCCGCGCGGGTCAGTATCTTCCTCGGGGTCACGTTCTTTTTGACGAGCTCTACTATGCGCGCACCGCTGTCAAAGGCGATGCGCCTCTTTTCCGCCGAGTTGGCGAGCGCCGTCCCGCACCACGGCAGACTCATGCCCAACACTTCCGTCAGGCAGTTCATGGTGTTCGCGGTATACAACCCCTGGCAGGAGCCCGCGCCCGGACACGCCCCGGTCTCGCAGGCGTCGAGCTCGTCCTTGGTTATCTCCCCGGCCCTGAACCGCCCCATCGCCTCAAATGTATTTCTTATGAACGACGTGCGCCTGCCCCTGTACCTTCCGGTCATCATGGGGCCCGCGGTGACTACTATGGTGGGTATGTCAAGACGCGCCGCGGCCATGAGCATGCCGGGCGTAATCTTGTCGCAGTTGGTCAGCAGGATGAGGCCGTCAAAGGCGTGCCCCTCGGCGACGCTTTCGACCATATCGGCTATGAGCTCCCTCGAAGGGAGCGAATAGTGCATGCCCTTGTGCCCCATGGCTATGCCGTCGCATATGCCGGGCAACCCGAAGAGCAGCGGGTAACCACCGCCGGTGTGCACCCCTTTTTCTATGAACCTCTCCAGGTCCCTCATCCCGATGTGGCCCGGTATGAGGTCTGTAAAGCTCGTGGCGACCCCTATGAAGGGCTTTTTCATCTCGCCCTTGGGTATGCCCGTCGCGTACATGAGGGCCCTGTGCGGGACCCTTTCAAGCCCCTTCTTGATCCTGTCGCTTCTCGTCGGCATCTGTTAAATATTACAGCCCCTGCTGTCCCCTCTCTATCCCTTCGCCCTCGCCTTCGAGATCCTCTGCTCCATCTCGTCCTTGAGCGCGAGCTTCATCTTTTTCAACCTGTTCTTCTCGACCGTCTCCGCGGCGCTTAAGCGCGGTTTTTTCTCCATCCTCTCGAGCTTGTTCTCGTAATCCTTATGGGCCTTGTATGCCTTCCTGAAAGCCTCGTCCTCATCAAGAAGCTTTTTCACCACCTCGTCCTGGATCTCCATAAAAGGCCTCCTTTCGGAATCAAGAGATTATCACGCGTTCAATAATCCGCCATCAAGCCTCCCGGCAAGCCATATCCGCCAGTCACGGCCCCTTTCCAGGAATAAGCACCCCGGCCATAAATAAGCGAAAATACACTCATTTTTAAATATTAACCCAACGGGTGAGGGTTGTCAATAAACGATATTCCCCTTTGATTTCAGGGAAAGGACAAAAGGAAATCAAGGGAAAGTGTAGGATTATAGACTTTAAGTCCCTAAAAGTCCACAACTATTTAGACTTCCGGCCGTCCGCCTTTATCTCGGCCTCGGATTTGCGAAGATAGACCGGAATGAGTTCTTTTGGGTCTCTCCCCTTGTCGTCATCTGAGGCGAGGAGGGCGATGTTCGAGGCCCTTATGCGCCATAGCGCCTCGGGTGCGAATGACGCGCCAACGACCTTTTCCCTCAAGAGACCGCCGTAGACCTTAAGGCCGTCCCCGATAAAGACCGGGGGCGAAGGCAAATGAAGAGACGCGAGCGCGTCAACGAGGGCCGGAGGCACGAGGGCCGCTTCAGGCAGGAGCTCCTCTATCATCCCGTCCTTAAGGCTAAAGAGCGCGGAGTAGACCTCGCCCTTTCGCGCGTCGAGCACCGGGCAGACAGGACGCTCAGAGTACGCGAGGTTCAAGGAAAGCGCCTTCAAGGTGGAGACACCCGCGGCCTTCTTGCCGGTCGGCCACGCGAGCCCCTTTACGGCTGATACGCCTATCCGGAGGCCCGTGAACGAGCCGGGGCCGTTCGTGACAGCGAAGAGGTCGACTTCGTTTATCGATCTGTTGATCGAAGAGAGAAAGGCGTCTATGGATTTAAGGAGCCACTCGGCGTGCACCCCGGCCTCGGAGACGGTCAATTCCGCCACGAGCCTTTTATCGGAGAACAGGGCTATGGAGCCGGATGCCGAGGAGGTGTCTATGGCGAGTATGTTCAAGTGCAGCCTCACGACTAAAAAGGAGGGGAAGACTGACTAAGGCACTAAATTCACTCTTAAGGCTATCTCTAAAAATTAGGGATTTTTTCTGAGGTCAAGGAAGGGCGGAAATAAAAAGCGCAGTATATATGGTAATATGTGAGCATTTTTATTTCCGACCTGACACAGTCCTAGCCGGACGGGCAAATTCGTATCAAACGGCTGGAGAATTGTTTGACCCGTAGACTCCTACCAACTTTGGCCCTGCGCCTAGCAGTCAGGAAAAATAACAATTTTTAGAGCATTGAGACCTATCCGAATATCCTGAAAAGGTCGTTGTACGTCACAAGCACCATGAGCGCGACAAGTAGCGCGATGCCTATCTGCTGTGCTATCGCCATGAACTTCTCGCTCAGGGGGCTACCCTTTACCGACTCTATGGCGAAAAAGAGTATATGGCCGCCGTCGAGGACCGGTATGGGGAAGAGGTTTATTATCCCCAATTGGAGGCTTAAGAACGCTACGAGCGAGAGGAGGTCGGATATGCCGGATTCCGCGGCCCTGCCCGCGACCTGCGCTATCATTATCGGGCCGCCGAGGGTCTTCAATGAATACTTGCCGAGGACGAGCCCCTTGATGACGGAGATGAGCCTCTCGGTCATCTCTATAGACGAGACTACGCCTTTTTTGATAGATTCGAAAAAGCCGTACCTCCGGAGTACCTGCTCGTCCTTCCTGCCTATGCCCACGAGATAGACGTCGGCCTCCTTGTTGCGCTTCGGCGTTATCTCGAACGTCAGCCTCTCGCCGTTCCTGTCGATCAGGAAGGTCTTCTTCTCTCCGCTCTTGTGTATTATCTCCTCGAGCTCGGCCCAGTGGGTTATCAATCTGCCGTCGACCTCGAGTATCAAGTCTCCCGGCTGTATGCCCGCTTCCTTTGCCGGATAACCGCTGGCGACGTCCCCTATGACGGGCTTCATCGGCGGGAACATGCCGCCGTAGCCCGCGCCCGTCTCAAGCGTCGGCTCGGGGACGATAGTGACCACCTTCTCTTCATTGTTACGGAGGAGCTTAAGATGGACCGGAGACTTCGGGTGCTCGGCGAGCTCCGCTAAGAGCACCTCCCAGTTCGTGACCGCGTGCTCGTCGGCGGATTCTATGATGTCGCCCTTTTGTATCCCGGCCCTTGCCGCAGGCTCATCGGGGAGCACGTACCCGACTACCGGCTTGTCATCGAGATAAGCCGGCACCTGTATGCCTATCATATAGATTACCGGCAGGAGGAGCGCGGCGAGCAGCAGGTTCATGACGGGCCCTGCCGCGACTATAGCGGCCCGTTTGATTACGGGCTTGTGCGTGAAAGACCTCTCCCGGTCGCGCTCGGAAATCTCTTCGCCTGGGGCCTCGCCGACCATCTTGACATACCCGCCGAGCGGCAGAAGGGATATCCTGTACTCGGTCTCCCCTTTTGTTATGCCGATGAGCTTCGGGCCGAATCCGAGCGAGAACTTCTCAACACCTACGCCGGAGAGTTTTGCCACCATGAAGTGACCGAGCTCGTGGATAAAAATAAGTATGCCGAGTACGATTATGAATGAAATGAATGTCGTCATTTAAGTATTCAGTTGAGCGCCTTTATTAAAGAACGCGCCGCCTCCCTCCCCCACCTGTCTGCTTCTATCACATCCTCAATCGTTGAAAGCCTCCTGCCCTCGTACCTCTCGAGCACAGTGGCGATAACCTCGGGTATCCCGGTAAAAGGGAGAGCGCCTTTAAGGAACATCTCTACCGCCACCTCGTCGGCGGCGTTCAATACCGCGGGATGGGTACCGCCCTCATTCAAAGCCTCGTACGCGAGCGAGAGACACGGGAACCTTCCGGGCTCCGGCGAGCTGAAGTCCAGCCTTAGGCATGAAAAATCCAGACTCTTTACCCCGGAGTCGATCCGCTCCGGGAACGAGAGCGCGTAGGCTATCGGCCCCCTCATGTCCGGAGAGGACATCTGGCTTATAACAGAGCCGTCCGTGTACTCGACCATCGAGTGCACGATGGACTCGGGGTGTATCACGACCGATATCTTATCTCCGGGCAGGCCGAAGAGGAAAGACGCCTCGATGACCTCGAGCCCCTTGTTCATGAGGGTCGCCGAGTCTATCGAGATCTTCCGCCCCATGTTCCACCTGGGGTGCTTTAGCGCCTCATCCGGCGTTACCGAGTGAAGCGAGTCCGAGCGCCTCTTCAAAAAAGGCCCGCCGGAGGCGGTAAGTATCACCCTTTTAAGGTCTTCGGCCCTGTGGCCGAGCAACGACTGGAATACCGCGCTGTGCTCGCTGTCCACCGGTATGAGACGGACCCCCCTGGCCCTTGCCTCTTCCATCACAAGGGGTCCGGCAAGTACGAGCGTCTCTTTATTCGCGAGCGCGATCTCTTTCCCGGCCCTTATGGCCGCGATAGTCGGCAGCAACCCTGCCGCCCCTGATATCGCCGAGACGACGGCCTTGACATCCGGGAGCGTAGCCGCCTTTATCGCGCCTTCGGCGCCGGCCTCGACCGGGATGTCGAGCTCTTGTTTAAGCCTCTCCGCCCCGTCGTTATCGAGGACCGATACGAACTCGGGCCTGAACTCCTCGGCCTGCCTTTTAAGGAGATCTATGTTCGTCCCCCCGGCAAGCGCGACTACCCTGAACCTCTCCGGGTATCTCCTTACGACATCGAGCGTGCTTGTCCCGATCGACCCCGTGGAGCCGAGTATAGAGAGCCCCTTTTTTTCTATATCCATCCTAACCGCCGGCGAAGAGGGTCTTTAACTGCAGAAAAAAATAGAGCGCGGGTATGGCGAAGAGGAGGCTGTCCACCCTGTCGAGGACGCCTCCGTGGCCGGGCAACAACGCCCCCGAGTCCTTCACGCCTGCCGCCCTTTTAAGGACCGATTCAGAGAGGTCGCCTATAATGCCTATAATACCGAGCGCGATCGATACGACTATTAAGACCCAGAGCGGTCCTTCTATCCAGAAGCTTAAAAAGAACGCCGCTGTCATTCCTCCGATGAGCCCGCCGACGGCGCCCTCGACCGTCTTTTTAGGGCTTATCTCGGGGCAGAGCTTGTGTCTGCCGATCGATTTGCCTACCGCGAACGCGAGCGTGTCGTTCGCCCAAATGACCGCGAAGAGGAAGAGTATCCACATCTCCCCCTGATGCATGGACTTTATGAGCGGCAGGAACGCGAACGGCAGGGCCGCGTAGGCGAGCCCCATGGCCTTGAAGGCGACGTCATTTGCCGTATCCCTGAACTCCCGCCCCC
>JACREV010000163.1 GCA_016218095.1 Deltaproteobacteria bacterium
TACAAGAGCGCGGCGGGCGCCTTCGGAAGGCTCGGGTTCGTCATCAAGGCGATAGCCGTATGCAAGATGATCATAAACATAGACCCCTCGGAAGAGGCGGTACAGAATAAACTCGCGGAATTATGCGCCGGGCAGGGGCAGGGCAACCAGCCCCCCGCGGCCCGGCTCTCCGGCCCGGAGCCAAAGGCGCCGCGACCTCCGGAAAGGCATGAGCCTCCGGTAACGGTCCCGAAGACCCCGCTCTTTTCGGACTTCAACGAGGCGGAGTTCCTCGAGGTTGTCAGAAAAGTCAGGTCAAAGGCGCTTAAGGGCGGCGAATACCTCTTTCGCGAGGGGGACCCCGGGGACTCCATCTTCCTTGTCGCGGAGGGCGAGGTCGAGGTCGAGGGGAGCGCGAAAGACTCGTCCCGCGTCAAGCTCGCCTCATTGAAGGAAGGCTCGATATTCGGCGAGTTCGGTTTTTTCTCGGGATCCAAGAGGACCTCGGATGTAAGGGCAGTCAAGGACTCCGTCATACTCGAGATAACAAAGGCGGAGATAGAAGAGATAACCAGGACGCACAAGAGGGTCTCATCCATCCTCTTCGACTTCTACAAGGAGCGGGTAGTCGACAGGCTCATGGCCTTATCCGAGATATTCAAGCCCCTCTCGGCCGGGGACAGGAAAGAGATACTCGGCAGGCTCGCGCTCAAGAGGTTCGAGAAGGGGGCGTCGATCGCGAAAGAGGGCGAGCGCGGGGAGACGATGTACCTCATAAAGTCCGGCGCGGTCCAGGTCTGGATAAAGGACAGGGAGGGCTCTCGGAAGACCGTGGCGAAGCTCACGGAGGGAGACTTCTTCGGAGAGATCGCGCTTGCCACATCACGGCCCAGGGTCGCCTCCGTCACGGCCCTGCAGGATACCGAGCTCGTCGAGTTCGGAAGGGATATCATAAAGGACGTGCTCGGTAAATACCCGGAGATAAAAGGGGTGCTCGAGCGCGTCATAAGGGAGCGGGTCACGGGCGCCGTAAAGGCGCGGGATGCGGGAAGCGGCGACCCCCTGCTTTAATTTTTTTTAAATTGGTGTAAATGGACCTTATAACCATAAAGGGTCTCTCCAAGACCTACGGCGGGGCCGCAAAGAAAGTAGAGGTCCTGAAATCCATAGACCTCTCGATAAAAAAGGGCGAGACCGTCGCCATAGTCGGCGCCTCGGGGGTGGGGAAATCCACGCTCCTTAACATCATGGGCGCGCTCGACAGGCCGTCATCCGGGGAGGTCTTTTACAAGAATGAACCGTTATTCAAGTACGACGACAAAAAGCTCGCGGCCTTCAGGAACAGATTTATCGGCTTCGTGTTCCAGTTCCACCACCTCCTGCCGGAGTTCACCGCGCTTGAGAACGTAATGCTCCCGGCGCTTATCGGAGGGGCGAAGCCGGTTGAGGCGAAGGCAAAGGCCGAGACGCTTCTGAAAGAGGTGGGGCTCGGAGAGAGGCTCAACCACAAGCCCGGAGAGCTCTCGGGCGGGGAACAGCAGAGGACGGCCATGGTCCGCGCCCTCGTGCAAAACCCGGACGTGCTGCTGGCCGACGAGCCGACCGGAAATCTCGATACGAGGACCGGCGAGGAGGTATTCGAGCTCCTCCTTGAGCTTAACGCCTCCCGTTCCACTACGATGGTCATAGTCACGCATAACGAGAGGCTCGCCGGGAGGCTCGCGCGGAGGCTCAAGATGGTAGACGGCAACATAAGGGAAGAATAAATACCTGGGCGCCATAATGCCCGTGGAGCTGAAAGGAAGCATTGCTGTTGAGGTACTTAAAGTATTTTTGCCTGGCGCTTTTAGCAATACTCTTCCTGCCGTTCAACGCCCTGGCAAAGGGGCCGAAGGTCATAGTGCTCCCGTTCGAGACGCACTCTTCGACGGATATTTCCGCCTTCCGCAGGAACGCGATGGAGGCCGTCGCCTCCGCGCTCGACGCAAGCGGGGCGGAGATAACCGGGCTCGAGACCGTCAGGGAGATGGTCCTTAAAAAGGGCGTAAAGAGGTTCAGCGAAAAGGACGCGCACTCGATAGCCGACAAGGATAGGGCGGACTTCGCGCTCCTGGGCTCGATCACGCGCCTCGGCTCCACGACCGACGTCGACTGGCGCATAATCGACCTCAAGACGGACGCTCCGGCGGCGTTCTTCTACAAGTCCTCCGAGTCCGAGCAGGAAGTGATAAGGAGGATCAAGGAGAGCGGCGACGAGATGCTCAAAAAGATGGTCTCGGCGCTCGAAGCCCGCCCGGCCTCCAGGACCGGCGTGATAGACGAAATACTCGTCTACGGCAACCGGAGGGTCGATTCCGAGGCGATACTCAGGAAGGTCACGTCCAAGGCCGGAGAGCCATTCTCCCCCGACGACGTGAAAGACGACCTCAGGGCCGTCTACGGCACCGGCTTCTTCGACGACGTCTCCGCGGTATTGACCGACACCGCCTCGGGTAAGCTCCTCATCTTCAACGTCCGCGAGATGCCCTTCATAAGGAAGGTCGAGTTCAGCGGAAATAGCGAGATAAAGGACGAGCGCATACGGGAGGCGATAACCATAAAGGAGAACACCGTCCTCGACAGGGTCATCCTGAACGAGAACGCCGAGAAGATAAAGGCGCTCTACTCCGAAGAGGGTTATTACCTCGCCAAAGTCGATCCAAAGGTCGAGACCGAAGGCGAGAGCGCGAAGGTCGTCTTCAGGATAGAGGAAGGCCCGGCGGTCAAGGTAAAGAGGATCGCCGTAATAGGGAACAAGTTCTTCACCGACAAGGACATAAAGGGCTTCATGACGACCTCCGAGAAGGGGTTCTTCTCGGTCATATCAGGCTCAGGCAAGTTCAACGAATTTATGTTTCAGAACGACCTTGCCATAATCATGAGCCAGTACTTCGACAAGGGTTTCATACAGGCCGACATCCTCGACCAGAGGGTCCTGCTCTCCGAGGACAAGAAGTGGTTCTACATAACGATAGCCTTGAGCGAGGGCGAACAGTTCAGCATCGGTAACGTCGACGTCAGGGGCGAGCTCCTTAAGTCCCGCGAGGAGACGATCGAGAAGCTAAAGCTCAAGCCCGGAGAGATATTCAGCAGGTCGAAGCTCTCCAAGGGGATAGAGACGCTCGTCGACCTCTACGGCGACGAGGGCTACGCCTACGCGGACGTAAAGCCCGTCACAAAAGTCGACAACGAGAAAAAGACCGTAGACATAACCATAGACCTTAAAAAGAACGAGCTCGTCTACATAGAGCGCATAGACATCTCAGGCAACACGAGGACCAGGGACAAGGTCATAAGGAGGGAGGTCGAGCTCGGGGAAGGCGACCTCTTCTCCTCGACCGAGCTCAAGAAGAGCAGGAACAACCTCAAGAGGCTCGGCTACTTCGAGGACGTGAGGATAGGCCAGGGGCAGGGCTCGGCGTCCGACAAGATGAAGCTCGACGTCGAGGTGAAGGAGCGCCCTACCGGCTCCATCTCGCTCGGCTTCGGGTACAGCTCGGTCGACAAGCTCATAGGCACGGCCTCCATATCGCAATCGAACTTCATGGGCTCCGGCCTTAAGCTCGACGTCTCAGGGACGGTGAGCGGCTCTTCCTCGAAGTTCATCATAGGCTTCACCGAGCCGTGGCTCTTCGACAAGCCCATATCCGCGGGCTTCGACGTCTATAACACCGACAAGCAGTACCCGGACTTCAGCCTCGAGAAGAAGGGCTTCGACATAAGGTTCGGCTTCCCGATAACGAAGCGCTACTCAAAAGGGTATGTCACATACAAGCTCGAGGACGTCACCATCTCGGAGGTCGACGAAGAGGCGTCCACCTACATAAAAGAGCAGGAGGGCGAGGCGACCGAGTCGAGCGTCAAGTTCACCTTCCGGCGGGACAACCGGGACGACGCGTTCTTCCCGACCGAGGGCTCGGTCATCGTCCTTTCCACCGAGTTCGCGGGCGGGCCGCTCGGCGGCACGAGCTACTTCGTAAAATACGAGGGCGAGGCGGTAAAATACTTCTCGCTCCCGTGGGACACGACCTTCTCGGTACACGGCACCCTCGGATACGTCCACAGCTACGACAGCCGCGAGGTGCCCATATACGAGAAATACTTCCTCGGAGGCATAAATTCCATAAGGGGATTCGAGACGAGGTCAATAGGGCCCAAGGACGCCGAGACAGGAGACGTCATAGGCGGATCTACCATGATGGTCGCCAACTTCGAGTACCTCTTCCCGCTATTCTCGCAACAGAGCCTCCGGGGCCTGGTATTCCTCGACGCCGGCAACTCATACGACCAGGGCATAGACTTCGGGGACATAAGGACGGGCGCGGGCGTGGGCGTGAGGTGGTACTCGCCTTTAGGGCCGCTCCGCCTCGAGCTCGGATTCAACCTCGACCCGCGCGAGGACGAAAGCGCCCAGCAATGGGACTTCGCCATCGGCACGGTGTTTTAACGATATCAGAGAAGACCCTGGGAGGACCTTTTTATAAAAAGGCGCTCGGCGCGCGGCCAGAGTAAATGGTGACTTGAGGGAGAAGGTAGACAATCGTTGGATGCGTCTTTGCCCGTCCGGCGAGGACCCCAGACCTCTCCAAAAATTTTCAGTTCTTCCCACAAGGCCTCCCTCAAAAGACTGGGAGGCCTTGTGGGAACTAAAAACCATCGAAGGGGGCTTGGGAACCCTTTAGAAGAAGGTTCCTCCATAGCGCCTCTCCGAATTCCGTAAACACAAAAAAGGAGAGAGAGTAATGAAAAACATAAAGATAATCGGTCTGGCCCTGCTGGCCTTCATGTTATTCGCGATGCCGGTTGCCGCAGCGGAAGTCAAAATCGCCTACGCGAACCTGCAGAAGGCCCTGAACGAGTGCGACGCCGGGAAGAAGGCCAAGGATACGCTTGCGGACGAGGCGAAGAAGCTCGAAGAGGAGCTCAACTCAAAGCAGGAAGAGCTCAAGAAGATGAAGGACGAGATAGACAAGAAGGGCAAGGTCTGGAACGCCGAGACGAGAGAGGCGAAGGAAAAGGAGTTCAAGAACAGGTCCCAGGAGTTCCAGAAGAGGTTCATGCAGTACGGCGAGGACCTGAACAAGAGGAAGCAGGAGATAGAGTCGAAGATAATACAGGGTCTCCGCGATACCGTTGAAGAGATAGCGAAGAAGAAGGGTTACAACTATGTTTTCGAGAAGTCCGTCGGCGGCCTCCTCTACGCCCCCGCTGACGCGGACCTGACCCCCGAGGTCATAAAGGCGTTCAACGCGAAGAAAAAATAACGCAAGGACAAGATGACAGAAAAGACCCTTGACGAGCTCGCCTCCCTTTTAGGGGGGCGCGTCGCCGGAAACGGAGCCGAGGTCATCCGCTCCGTCGCCGCAATCGACGACGCCGGCCCGGGCGACATCACCTTCGTCTCGGATAAAAAATACGCGAGGCTCTTGAAGACCACGCGCGCCTCCGCCGTGATTACGCGCGCGAAGGACGCGCCCGAGGGGCTTAACCTCCTTCTCGTCGAGGACCCGGTAGAGGCGTTCTCGAGGGTACTCGACATCTTCAGGCCTGCGATAGCCCCGCCCCCCGGCATAGACCAGCGCGCGTTCGTCCACCCGAAGGCCAGAGTGGGCAAGGGTGCCTCCATACAGCCGTTCGTTTACGTCGGAGAGGGCGCTGATATCGGCGACAACGCCGTATTGTACCCCGGCGCGTATGTCGGCGCAGACGCGACGATAGGCGAAGGCGCTGTACTCTATTCAGGGGCTACCGTCAGGGAAGGGTGCGTAATCGGCAAGAGGGTCGTACTCCACTGCAACGCGGTAGTCGGGAGCGACGGCTTCGGCTACTCGAAAGAAGGCGCTATTTACAAAAAGATACCCCAGCGGGGGATAGTGCGGATAGGCGACGACGCCGAGATAGGCGCGTGCTCGACGATCGACAGGGCGACCGTCGGCGAGACGGTCGTAGGGCGCGGCACAAAGATAGACAACCTCGTCCAAGTCGCGCACAATGTGAAGATAGGCGAGGACGCGGTAATAGCCGCCCAGACCGGGATAGCGGGCTCGACGCGCATAGGCTCAAGGGTCCAGTTCGGCGGGCAGGTCGGGGTGACCGGCCACATAGATGTCGGAGCGGACGTAATGGTCGGCGCAAAATCAGGCGTCATAAACGACGTCGCTCCCCGCGGGATCGTCTCAGGCATACCGGCCATAAACCACTCGGACTGGCTAAAGGCCGAGGCGGTATTCGGAAAACTCCCGGAACTCAAGAAAAAGCTCGGTGAGCTTGAAAAGAGGCTCTCGGAGCTCGAGGAAAAGAGCAAGGGCTAAGGTCCGGTTTTTCGCCGTGTCGGCAAAAAGCAGAAGCGATTATTTTTCAGAGGGGGCCGCATGATAGACGTGAAGGAGATCCAGACCATACTGCCTCACCGTTACCCGTTCCTCCTGATAGACAGGATACTCGAGCTCGACCCAGGAAAGTCGGCGAAGGGGCTCAAGAACGTCACGATAAACGAGCCGTTCTTCCTGGGGCACTTCCCGGGCCATCCTATAATGCCCGGTGTCCTCATAATAGAGGCGATGGCGCAGGTCGGGGGGGTCCTCGCCTTCAAGTCAGCGTCCGTGAACAACAAGGTCGTCTACTTCATGGGCATAGACAAGGCCAGGTTCAGGAGACCGGTCACCCCGGGAGACACGCTCACGATAAACGTGGTCGTGACAAAATCCAGGGGTTCCATCTGGGCCTTCAAGGCGGAGGCGTTTGTTGCCGACGCCCTCGTGGCCGAGGCAGAGCTTATGGCCACTATAATGGAGAAGTAAACAATTTCGAGGCCTTCGGGAGAGAGGGAAGAGATGGGAAGGACAGCCAGGAAGTACAAGGAAGTCAAGATAGACCCGACGGCGTTCGTGCATCCGACGGCGGAACTCGACGCGGGCGTTGAGGTGGGGCCCTATTCAGTCATAGGCGAAGGCGTATCTATCGGCAAAGAGACGAAGATAGGCCCCCATGTCGTCATAGAGAAGTGGACGACGATGGGAGAGAGGAACAACGTCTACCAGTTCGTCTCCATAGGCGCAGCGCCCCAGGACCTGGGATACAAGGGCGAGAAGACCGAGATAATAATAGGCGACGGGAACACCATAAGGGAGTTCGTCACCATACACAGGGCCACGACCAAGGACAAGTGGAAGACGGTCTGCGGGTCGCATAACCTCCTCATGAACTACGTCCACATCGCCCATGACTGCAACCTCGGGGACAACATCATCATGGCGAACTCGGCTACGCTTGGCGGCCACGTCACCATAGACAACAACGCCATCGTCGGAGGGCTCGTGGCCATACACCAGCACGTGAGGATCGGCGCGTACTGCATCATCGGCGGGGCCTCGGCCGTCTCCAAGGACGTCCCTCCCTATGTCAAGGCGGTCGGCAACAGGGCCCGGCTCTTCGGATTGAATTCCGTGGGCTTGAGGAGGCAGGGCCTTACCAAGGAGGAGCTCGAGGAGATAAAACTCTCGTATAACGTCATATTCAGGTCTTCGCTGCGGCTCCCGGACGCCCTTGAGAAGCTCGAGCGCGAGCTGCCGAATTCCAGGCACGCTAAAAGGTTCATAGACTTCATGAGGGGCTCGAAGCGGGGGGTGGCGCGCGAAAGGACGAAGAGGAAGAATGAAGTCCAGGAAGAGGATTAGGGTCGGGGTCGTCGGCGTCGGCTATCTTGGAAAGCTCCACGCCGAAAAGTACGCCCTTATAAAAGAAGCCGAGCTCGTCGGCGTCACTGACGCCAACGCCGAGCGCGCAAACGAGATAGCCGCGCTCGCCTCCACAAAGGCCTTCGCCTCTTACGAGGACCTTTTCGGCAAGGTCGACGCCGTAAGCATCGTCACCCCGACAGAGAGCCATTTCAGGATCGGCCTTGAGTTCTTGTCCAGAGGCGTCCACGTGATGATGGAAAAGCCCGTCACGAACACGACCGCCGAGGCCGACCGGCTCATAGCCGAGGCCGGAAAGAAAGGCGTCGTCCTCCAGGTCGGCCACCTCGAGAGGTTCAACGGCGCGTACACGGCGCTCGCGGGGAGGCTCAAGTCCCCGCCGGTCTACGTGGAGGCGCACAGGCTCTCGCCCTTCCCGAACAGGTCGACGGACGTCGACGTCGTGCTCGACGTCATGATACACGACATCGACCTCGTCCTCGACGTCGTAAAGTCCAAAGTCACCTCTATTGAGGCGGTCGGCACCCCGGTCGTATCCCCAAGGACGGACATCGCGAACGCGAGGCTTGCGTTCGAGAACGGCTGTGTCGCCTCCATCACCGCAAGCCGCGTATCCCGCGCTCGGGTAAGGAAGATGGAGATAGCGACGCGGGACTCTTCTGCGACCGTGGATTTCATGAACCAGCACCTTTTTGTCGCGACCCTTGCGCCGGGAGTGGACGGCAGGGCGGGGACCCTTGCCGATGAACAGGTCGAGGTGGCGAAGATGGATGCGATACTCGAAGAGCTCAAATCCTTTGTAGCCTGCTCCGCCTCAGGGAAGAGGCCCGTCGTTTCAGGCGAGGACGGCAGGGCCGCGCTCCATATAGCCGAGCTGATACAGGGCGCGATAGCCGCGCACGCAGGGCTTTAACCGCGGCCGCCGTCGGCTCGATACCGGAAGATTCCATGGGTGAGAGGATTTTTATAGTCTGCGGGGAAGAGTCCGGCGACCTCCACGGCAGTTCCCTCATCTCCGCGCTCAGATCCCTAAACCCTGGCATAGAGTTCGCGGGCATGGGCGGCGAGAGGATGCGGAGGCTCGGGCTCAAGGGCCCGGACTCCAAAGAGGTCTCGGTAGTAGGCGCGATCGAGGTCATCGGGAAGCTCCCGAAGATATGGGACACCTTCAAGACGCTGAAAGCGATGCTCTCGGCCGAAAGATTCGACTGCGTGGTTTTGATCGACTTCCCGGACTTCAACCTCAAGATCGCGAAAGAGGCTAAAAGGCTCGGCGTCCCCGTCATCTACTACATAAGCCCGCAGGTATGGGCCTGGCGGAAGGGCCGCGTAAAGACGATAGCCTCGCTTGTGGACAAGATGCTCGTCGTCTTCCCGTTCGAGGTCCCGATATATAAGAAGGCCGGGGTCGACGTGGAGTATGTAGGCCACCCGCTCCTCGACGTGGTCGACTCCGGCATCGATAAGGCCGCTTCGAGAAAGTCGCTCGGGCTTCGGGCCTCATCCACGGTAGTCGCGCTCCTCCCAGGGTCGAGGACCGGGGAGATCGAGAGGCTCCTCCTCCCCATGCTCAAGGCAGGGGAGATCATCGCGAAAGGCTTAAAAGAGAGGCCCTCTTTCGTCATCCCCGCCGCGAACAGCATAGACGACGGGCTGCTCGACAGGTATCTAAAGGGAGCGCCGATAGACGTAAAAGTCGTCCGCAACTCCATGCACGCGGCGTTAAGGGCCGCTGACGCGGCGATAGTCGCCTCTGGGACCGCGACCCTCGAGACCGCGCTCATAGGCTCTCCGATGGTCATAATATACAGGATGGCCCCGGTCTCGTACGCCATAGCCAAGGCGCTCGTGGGGGTCAAGGACGTCGGGCTACCGAACATCGTCGCCGGAAAAAGGATAGTAGCGGAGCTCATCCAGAACGAGGCGACGCCGGAGAGGATAGCGGAGGAGACGCTCGCCATTCTTAACGACGAGAGGCGCAGGGCCTCTATCGAGGCGGCGTATAACGACGTAAGAAAGTCCCTCGGCGGCAAGGGCGCGGCCGAAAGGGCCGCGAAGGCCGTATTGGCCGCGATAAGGGCGTAACATGCAGATATATCTCCGGCTTCTCAAGCTCCTGCCTCCATACAAGCTCCAGCTCTTCATGGCCTTCATCTGCATGGCGGGCTTCGCCCTTTCAAACGGCGCGTTCGCCTACCTCATCGGCCCCGTTATGAAGTTCCTCTTCGCGAACGAGACCGGGTCTCAGGTAAACTTCATCCCCTTCGACCTCATCGTAATACCAAGAGACAGGATGCTGCTGGCGATACCGCTCGCGATAATAGCCGTCGCCGTCGTAAAGGGCTTGAGCTCCTACGGGCAGTCGTTCTTCATGGGCTACGTGGGGCAGGGGGTCATAAGGGACATAAGGAAGAGCCTGTACGACAGGATGCTCACGCTCCCGGTCGGGTTCTTCAGCTCCACCCCGACAGGCACGCTCGTATCGCGCCTCACGAACGACGTAAACCTCCTCCAGGCCACGACCGCGGAGGCGATGGCCACGACCTTGAAGCAGTCGCTCACCATAGTCGTCCTCGCAATCGTCGTCATAAGCCTTGATTGGAAGCTCGCGCTCGCGGCAGGCATTGCGCTTCCGCTCTCCGTCTATCCGATGAGGAAGCTCGGAAAAAGGATGAAGAAGGTCTCGACCCAGGGGCAGGTCTCGATGGGGATGCTGACGACGCTCCTGCACGAGGCGATAGCCGGGATAAGGATAGTCAAGGCCTTCTGCATGGAGGGGTACGAATCCGCCCGCTTCCAGAAGGAGAACGAGCGGTACACGCAGAACCAGGTGAAGGCGATAAGGGTCCGCTCCATATCGTCCCCCTTGATGGAGACCGTCGGGGCCGTCGGGTTCGCCGTCACCATCTGGTTCGCCGCATACAGGATAAGCCAGGGGACTCTGAAGCCGGAGACCTTCATCTCGTTCTTCGCCTCCGTCATCATGTTCTATCAGCCGATAAAGGCGCTTAACGGAGTGAACCTGAGCATCCAGCAGGGGCTCGCCGCCGCTACGCGCATATTCGAGATAATGGACATGAAGGGTGAGGCCGGGGACAGGGGGGGGAGGGAGCTCTCCGGCGTCAACGACACAATCGAGTTTCGGTCCGTCGCCTTCAACTACGGCGGCGAGGAGGTATTGAAGTCCATCGACCTCAAGGTCAGGAAGGGCGAGGTCATAGCGATAGTCGGCAGCTCAGGCGCCGGGAAGACCACCTTCGTCAACCTCATACCGAGGTTCTACGACGTCTCGGGCGGTTCCATTCTCGTGGATGGCACGGACATCCGGGAGCTTACGCTTAAGTCCCTCCGCTCCCAGACGGGAATAGTCTCCCAGCAGGTGATACTCTTCAACGACACGGTGAAGAGGAACATCGCCTACGGGGACAAGGAGATGGACGAAGA
>JACREV010000017.1 GCA_016218095.1 Deltaproteobacteria bacterium
TCGACCGCCTTCTGTATGGTGCCGAACGCGGTTATGAGGAGGACCGGCACATGGGGGGAGGTCTTTTTCACCTCCCTCAAAACCTCCATGCCGCCGGGGCCCGGCATCTTCATGTCGCTTATGACCATCTCGTACTCGGATGAGGCTATCTTCTTTATCGCTTCAACGCCGTCCTCGGCGAGGTCGACGGAGTGCCCCTTTCTTGACAGGGCCTCCTTTATGGCTATCCTCATCCCGGCTTCGTCGTCGACTACGAGTATGCTGCCCATGGCACTCCTTTTATGTCTTTAAACAATTAACAGACAGGCCTCTCCGGCCCGGCCACCGGCAGGCTTATTACAAACCTCGTCCCCCTGCCCTCTTCGGAGCTTACGTCTATGAAACCCTCGTGAGCCGCGACGACCGTCGATACTATCGCGAGCCCGAGCCCGGTGCCCCTCTCCTTCGTGGAGAAGAACGGGTCGAATATCCTGTCGAGGGACTCCGTCGGTATGCCTCTGCCGTTGTCCTTTACCTCGACCTCCGTTATGCCGCGTTCGGCTTCCGAAGGCCTTATCCTTATGATGAGCGTCCCGTCCTCGTCGAGCGCGTCGAGCGCGTTCAGGAAGAGGTTAAGGAACAGCTGTCTCAGCTGGGCGAGGTCTCCCATGACGAGCGTTGAGCCTTCGAAGGAGGTCTTTATCTTCACTCCCTTTTTCTCGTGGCCTATCGTCATGGAAAGCGCGTCCTCTATCGCGTCCCGCAGGTCTATCTGCTTCAGCCTCACCCCTGGGTTCGAGGCGAAAAGGAGCATGTTGGAGAGGAGGTTGTCAAGGGTCTTGACCCCTTTCGTGATGTGCACGGCGAGCTTTTTCTTGTCCGGCTCCGCGGAGAGCTCCCTTTCAAGGAGGGTAGCGAATATCGCCATGGAGCCCAAGGGGTTCCTTATCTCGTGGGCGATCTTCGCCGCCATCTCTCCCATGGCTGAGAGCCTCCGGTTCCTCTCCATCGCCCTGTTCTTCTCGGCGAGCTCCTCGTTCAGGTCCTCTATCTTCCTCTCAAGCAACGCGTACTGCTGTTCGAGCTTCGAGGAGGCGTCCCTGAATATGTTGAAGGCGTCGTTAAGAAGCTCCATCTCGATGTGTTCCCTCATGTCCAGCCCTCCTTTAGAGGCTCGCCGGTTCCTTGAAAACAGGTCCCGACCAGCCGCCCACCTCGTTATTTATACCGCCGAGCTCCTTCAGCACCGCCTCTTTTTCGCCGTGCATTTTGAGCTTTTCGTACCCCTGGACCATCCTGTAGAGAGCCCATGACCTCTCCTGGTCGGCGAGCCCCTCTTGCGCGAGCGCCGACTTGTACGCGTCTATCGCCTCTTTATACCGCTCAAGGCCGAAGTACGCATCCCCAAGCCCTGTGTAGGCCTCGGCCAGGATTACGTTCCCTGAGGCGCTCAAAGACGCGGTTGCTTTCGTATAAAACTCGATCGCCTCCCTCAGCCTCCCGATGTGCCTTAAGGCCGATGCCTTCTTAAGGACAAGCTCCGCGGTGTCAAGGACGGCCCTCGATGACGCGACTGCGCTGAAATCCCCGTTTATGAAGGCCGCCTCGAAAAGGAGCCTCTCGGCGTCTTCCTTGAGCCTCGTCTTCGGGTACTTTGCGAGGAACGCCCTTATGAGCCTCTCGACGGCCTCGGGGTCGCTCTGCGCGACGTAGACTCTGCCGAGCGAGACGGAGGCCTCCTGTATGACGGTCTCACCGCCGACCTTTATGGCGGTGTCAAGCAAACCGGCGGCCTCCGAGTACAGGCCGAGGGCAAAAGCGGCTCTCCCGGCCTTGAGATTCGTATCCCCCTTCTTACCGAAAGGCACGTTGACGCCGTACTCGTAAAACTTGTTCAGCACCCCCTGATAGTCGCCTTCCCTGTACAAGGTGTCTATCCACCTGTAGACGAGGGAGCCGTAGAGCCTTGGGAGGTCTATCCTCAAGGGGCTCGTCGGGTACATCTGGGGGAACTTCTTCAGGTGTTCGACCGTCTCATCGAACCTGCCTGTCTTTATGCCGGTCGATATCAGGCTGAAGTAGGTTATCTCGGAGCCGAGATAACCGCCTCCGGCGACTATCCCGTAGAGGCGTAGCGCCTTCTCCAGCATCTCTTTATCATCGCTCAGGTTATAGAGGTCGGCTATGGCGAGGCTCGACATCGCCCAGGGCTCGCCGTTGTACCTCGCCTTTGTCTTCATGTAGATGGACTCGGCCTCCTCGAACTTGCCTTCAAGGAGATATGTGTCCCCGATCTTAATGGCGAAGAAGGCCTCTATGAACTCCTCCTTCTGGAACTTCGCCTTAAGGGCGGCATACGCCCCTCTCGCGTTTTCGTATTCCTTATTGAGGGCGTACATGTCCGCCACACTCATCTGCGTTATAAGGTCCGCGCCTTCGACGAGGCCGCGGTTTTCCTTATATAACCTTACGGCGTAGTCGTACTCGCCCTTTACGAGGCAGGTGTTCGCGAGCCAGAGGGCGGAATCCCTGTCGCCGGCGTCCATCAGGGACTTGAACAGCGTCTTGGCCTCTGCGAACTTCCCCTCGAAGAAGTTGAGGCGGGCCTTTCTAAAACGCGCGGCGATGGTGATGAAAGAGTCGGCAGGGCCTTTTGAGAGTTTGGAGTAGTACCCTGAGGCCTCGGGGTGGAAGCCTTTCCGCTCGTTGTGGTCGGCGAGCAGGAACTCCCCTATCTTCGAGTAACCCCCGTCTTTCCGGGTCCTCATAGCCTCTTCGAGGGCTGAAGGGTCGGCGTCGGTGTCATAGAAGTATATGATCGCGTTCAGGAGCCCGGCATCGTGAGCCCCGCCCTTGAGCTTGAGTCCGTTTACCCTGTTGAGCGCCTCCTTGATGATCTCGTCCTTCGATACTGAGTCCATGCCGAGACCCCTCGCCACGACCCTGTCGACGAGCGTATCTTCGCGGTCCTTGAGCATGGTCACGACCTTTTTCCTGTAGACCCACCGCCAGCCGTCGTTGAAGGCGACCGGGCTGGACTCGTCGGAAGGGAGCCTTAAGTCGGCCGAGTCGGTTTTTCTGATTATCTTGAAGATGGTCTTGGTCTTGCCGGCCTCGATGACATAGCTCCTTGCGGCGTAGACGTACCCCGGCAAAAGGAGGACAAACATCAGGGCTGAAATGGTCGCTAACCTCATCCTAATCCACCTTGCTTTTAAGTTGATTGGATATAAAGCAACAACCATGCCAATCTTCCGGTATGTGTCTGGAAAGGCTTGAGGAGAGATTGGGGTGTCAGGTCTTTTCTTGAATTAAATCAGGAGATTTTGATGAAGGCTAACGTAAGGGCTGAAACCATCGAAAGGCTTGGATGCGGTCATCTGCCGGGCCACAGGAGGCGGGCCCGGAGTGTTTATGTCAAGATTATGACCCGGCGAGCTCGTTCTGCTCGGGGGACTCTCCGGCGTCGGTCGTGTCCGTCGTGTCGAGGAGCCCCTTCCTCTTCATCTTCTCGATGAGGGTCGTCCTGTTCAGGTTCAGGTACTCGGCGGCCTTTTTCTTTACGCCGTTGACCCTGTTCAAGGCCCCTATGATAAGGTCCCGCTCGAAGTTGTCGACCGCGGCATTGAAGTCTATGCCTTCTTCCGGCAACTCTACGGCGCTTGAGAGCGTCTCCAGCGCCTTCGATTGCCTGATCTTGTCCGGCAGGTCCCTCGGCGTGATGACCGTGTCGGATTCCTTCAGGACCACGAGCCTTTCAACGAGGTTTTCAAGCTCCCTGATGTTGCCCGGCCAGTCGTAGGCCTCGAACAGCCTCATGGCGTCCTGGGATACGCCTTTTATCGACTTCTTTTTCCTCTTTGAGAGCTTGTCGACGAATTGGGAGAGGAGTACCGGGACGTCCTCCCTCCTGTCCCGGAGGGGCGGCAGGTGTATGGGGATGACGTTAAGCCTGTAGAAGAGGTCCTTCCTGAACCTCTTCTCCTCGACGGCCTTTTCAAGGTCCTGGTTGGTCGCCGCCACGACCCTCACGTCGACCTTTATCGAGTTCCTCCCCCCTACCCTCTCGAACTCCTTTTCCTGGAGGACGCGGAGTATCTTTACCTGGAGCCCCGGGGACATGTCCCCTATCTCGTCCAGGAAGACCGTCCCCTCGTGCGCGGCCTCGAACCTGCCGATCTTCGTGGCTATCGCCCCGGTAAACGCGCCCTTATCGTAGCCGAAGAGCTCGCTCTCAAGGAGGTCCTCGGGTATCGCCCCGCAGTTTATGGGGACAAAGGGCTTGCTTGACCTCGTCGAGCCGTAATGGAGGGCGCGGGCGACGAGCTCTTTTCCTGTGCCTGATTCGCCGAGGATAAGCACGGTGGAGTCCGTGTCGGCAATTTTACCTATAGTATCGCGGACTTCCTGTATCTCGGCGGACGTGCCGAGTATCGCGGTCGTGCAGTTCTTCTTTATCTCGCTCTTGAGCTTCGAGTTCTCCTCTTTTAAGGACCTTACCTCGTTCGCCTTCTCAAGCGTAATGAGGAGCTCGTCCTTGCCGAATGGTTTTTTGAGGTAGGTAAAGGCGCCGACGCGCATCGCCTCGACGGCGGTCTCGACGGTCGCGTAGCCTGTAAGGATTATGCACGGGGTGTTCGGGGAATGTAACTTGATCGACCTGATGACGTCAATGCCGCTTACCCCGGGGAGCTTCAAGTCGGTAAGCACTATGTCGTATGGGATCTTTTTTGCGGCGTCTATGCCGGCCTCGCCGGTACCCGCGGTATGCACCTTGTAGCCGTTCATCTCGAGTATTTCGCTCAAGTTCTCGCGTATATACTCTTCATCCTCAACCAGAAGGATCGTGCTATCTCCCATGACGAGTTCTCCTGATGTATGGCACTATTTGGGGCGTGGGCGCCATTATACAACATACCTCGATCGCATGTCAATATTTTGAACACGGGTCTTTTAAAAATGTAAGCCCCTCTGTATATTTGACAAACACCCCCCTGATGATATATTGAAAGGCAGGTTGCTCAGTACATCCAAGGAGAATGGGAAGAGATGGCTAAAAAGGCCCCGGCCGCCGCAAAGGACGTAACTGCCCACGGGAAGGGCCCCCGTTCGTCCGGGAAGGCAAGCGCCGAAGAGGTCTTTAAGAAGATCTTTACAACAAACCTCGGTATAAAGAAGTCGGAGCGCGCGCTCGTCTTTACAGACCTCATACACCAGGGGGAAGAAGTCTCCAGGGACGAGCGGAGGCAAAGGGAATCCTTAAGGGATATGGCCAGGGCCGTCGCGGAAGAAGGCAAAAAACTCTGCCCGACAGAATACATCGAGTTCCCGTCGGTCATGGGCCACGGCAAGGAGCCGCCGGCGGAAGTCTGGGAGGCGGCCTTCGGGCCAAAGGCAATAGCCGAGCTCGTCGATAAAGACATAATGGACAGGGTGCTCCTCAAGGAGGCGTCCCCGGATGAGCTTGAAGAGGCCGAAGAGGTCATAAAGGCGCTCGGCAGGTCGCCGGAGGCGATAGTCGCTCTTTCGAACTACTCGACCTCCCACACCCGCTTCAGGGACTTCCTTACGAGGTGCATGAGGTCAAGGTACGCCTCGATGCCATTGTTCGACGAGGGGATGATCACCGGGGCCATGACCGCGGACTGGAAGAAGGTCGACAAGAGGACCAGGAAGCTCGCCGGCATAATGAACGGCGCCGACATGGTATATGTCACCTCCCATAACGGCACCTCGATCGCCTTCTCCATGAAGGGGCGGGAGGTCAAGCCCGATACCGGCATCCTCACCGAGCCGGGTTCTTTCGGCAACCTCCCGGCCGGAGAGGCCTTCCTCGCGCCTCTCGAAGGGACCGCCGAAGGCCTCCTTGTCCTCGAATGGGCGCCGACCGAGAAACTCTCCGATCCCGTGAGCCTGTATGTAAAGGGCGGGCGCGTCGTCGAGGTGGCAGGCAGGGGGGAGCTCGCCTCCAGCTTGAGCAAGTGGATAGAGGAGAACCCGCTTATCGGCAACATAGCCGAATTGGGCGTCGGCACGAACGACAAGGCATCGAGGCCCGACAACATCCTCGAGACGGAGAAGATACTCGGCACCGTCCACATAGCGCTCGGCGACAACTCGTCCTTCGGAGGCACGGTGAGCGTGCCCTTCCACCAGGACTTCATATTCTTCGGACCGAATTTAGAGATATTAAAAGACGGGCAGAAGATCGAGTTGATAATAGACGGGGAGCCGAGGTTTTGAGGGGGGGGAATAATTATTTTTATAATAGGCGGGGTTTTCCAACCCCGCCTATTTTTTTTATATCAGCATCCCCGCTATCGCGGCGGTCATGAAGGACGCGAGCGTCCCTGATACAAGGGCCTTAAGGCTCAGGCGCGCGACCTCCTTTTTCCTCTCGGGCGCGATCGACCCTATTCCGCCGATGAGTATGGCGATAGACCCTAAGTTCGCGAAGCCGCAGAGGGCGTAAGTGGCTATGGTGATCGAGCGCGGGGTGAGAGCTCCTGACGAGACGAGCCCCTGCATCCTCTGATACGAGATGAACTCGTTGAAGACGACCTTTATGCCGAGCAATTCGCCGACCTTGAAGCAGTCCTCCCAGGGAACACCCATTATGAAGGCTATGGGCGTGAACGCGTACCCGGCGAGCGACTCGAACGAGGTGTTCGCGTACCCGAGGAAGTGGTTCGTCATGCCGATGAGCGAGATGAAGGCGAGCATCATCGCGCCTATCGTCGCCGCGAGTTTCAGCCCGTCTGCCGCGCCGTTCGCCGCGGCCTCGATCACGTTCACATCCCTGCTTTTAAGCGCCTCTTTTGCCCCGCCGTATGTCGCCGGGGTGTCTTTCTCAGGTATCATAAGCTTGGATAAGACTATCGCCGCTGGCGCGCTCATGACTGAGGCCGCAAGCAAGTGCCCGGCTGTGGCCCCGAAGCTCACATAGACGGCCATGACGGAGCCCGCGATAGTCGCCATGAAGCCGGTCATGACGGTAAATAGCTCCGAGCGGGTCATCTTTTGAATATATTCCCTTACGCCGGTCGTCGCCTCGATCCCCATGAAGACGAACATGGCGGAAAGAAGCGCCTCCGCGCCCGATGCCCTCATCGTCCATTCCATGACGCGTGCAAAGGCGTTGACGAAGATTTGTATGACGCGAAGGTAATAGAGGACGCCCATGAGCGAGGATACGAATATGATGACAGGGAGGACCTTGAAGGCCATGACAGCGCCGAGGCTCGCATCCGTCGAGAGCTTTCCGAAGAAGAAGCTCGATCCTATGTCGGTGAACCCCTGCACGCCCGTCATCACGACGCGCGCGGCCTCGAAGACCGCGAGCCCCGCAGAGGTCTTTAATATAAGGAGGGCGAATGCGAACTGAAGGCCGAGGCCCCAGGCCACCAGCCGCCAGCTTATGAACCTTCTCCCGTCTGAAAGCGCAAAGCCGATGAGCACGAAAAGAGCGAGTCCGGCAAGGCTTATCAATCTCTCAGGCATTATAACGACAAGGGCCCGTCACTCCCCGATTATCTTCACAAGGACCCTCTTTCTCCTCCTCCCGTCGAACTCTCCGTAGAATATCTGCTCCCATGTGCCGAAGTCGAGCCTGCCGTCCGTGATTGCGACGACGACCCCCCTCCCCAGGACCTCTCTCTTCAAATGGGCGTCCGCGTTGTCCTCTCCGGTATCGTTGTGCCTGTAGTGGGATACCGGCTCGTGCGGGGCGAGCCTCTCGAGCCAGGCCTCGAAGTCGTGGTGGAGGCCTGCCTCGTCGTCGTTTATGAAGACCGATGAAGTGATGTGCATGGAGTTTACGAGTACGAGCCCTTCTTTTACGCCGCTTTCGGCGAGGCACTTCTCTACCTCGGGGGTGATGTTGATAAACCCCCTCCTTGAAGGCAGATCGAAGAAAAGCTCTTTCCTGTATGACTTCATAACGCCCCTATAATAGACCGAGGACCTTGTGCCTCTTTACTATCTCTCCCGCGAGCCTCTCTATATTCTCGAAGTCGCCTGCCTTCGGCCTGCCCTTTACCATTACGGGGTCGATGAGCTCGGCCTTCGTGCCTGCCATCGCGGTAACGATCTGATCGACGGCCTTGCCTCCCCATCCGAACGACCCTATGACTGAAGTATGCTTCACCTTGGGCCGGAGCGCGTTCACCATGAACGCCGCCTGCATGACGAACGGGTGCGCGCCGATGAGTATCGTGGGCGTGCCGAAAACGACCGTCGGCGCGTCGACGAGCGACATCGCGAGCTTTCCGGCGTCGGTCACCGCGGTATTGAACCTCTCGACGAAGACGCCCTTTTCGACGAGGGAATCGGTAAGCCGCTCGACAAGCGCTTCAGTCGACCCGTGCATCGTGGCATAGGGTATGACGACGGTGTTCGATAATTTATCGGATACCCACTCCCTGTGGGAGTCGAGTATGCACATCGGCTCCCTGTGGACAGGGCCGTGGCTCGGGGCGATCATATCGACTTTGTATTTTTCGAACCTCTCCATGTGCTTCTTTATAGTAGCCCTGAAGGGCATCATCACCTCTGCGTAGTACCTCTTTGCCGCCTCGCGGACCTTGGCAAAGTCCTCGACGTATATGTTGGACGAGGCGAGGTGCGAGCCGAAGAGGTCGCAGGTGAAGAGGACCGCGTCCTCTCTGAGATAAGTCGACATCGTCTCGGGCCAGTGGACCCAGGGGGTATGCAGGAACTCAAGCGTCTTTCCGCCGAGGTCGAGGGTATCGTTATCGGCGACTATCGTGATGGCGTCAGGCGAGATCTCCAGAAGGTCGATCAAAAACTCCTTTCCCTTCGGGGTCGAGACTACCTTTGCCGCAGGGAATTTCCTGAGGACCGACGGAATCGTGCCGGAATGGTCCTGCTCTGCGTGCTGTGCGATTATGTAGTCGAGTTTATCAAGCGAGTCGAGGAATGTAAGGAGCGTCTTCGCCTTCGTGGGATCGACGGTGTCGATGAGCGCCGTCTTGTCCCTGCCTTTTACGATGTAGGCGTTATAGCTCGTGCCGTCGGGTAGAGGGATGAGGGAGTCGAAGAGCCTCCTGTCCCAGTCCTCTGCCCCGGCCCAGTAAACGCCTTCCTTTATCTTTTTTAGTTCCATATGGATGCCTTTCAGACGCGCCTGTCAAAGGCGCTGACGGATTTGATGTAATATGCGGTGTTTCTTGTCAGATTCTATCGTTTTTTGTATTATCACACAACGGGAGAGGTTTTCAATGCGGCTCAGAGCTCCCTCTTGAAGGCCGCGGTGCCGGCCGCGACCGCGACGACGGCGAAGACGGCGAGAAAGAGGATGTCTCCCTTGACCGCCCCTAAAGACGCGCCCTTGAACATGAGGGCGCGCAGAGCATGCACGGAGTATGTCTCGGGGTTCACGTAGGCAAAGGCCTTGAGCCATGCGGGAAAAGACTCTATGGGGTAAATCGCGCCGCTCGGAAAGAAGAAGATGACGTTCATAAAACCACCGAGTACGCCGACTATCCGGGGGTGGTTCAGGCGTCCCATTATGACGAACATGAGCCCCTGCAGCCCGAGCGTGGAAAGCACTATGACCGCGAGTATGAGGAGGAAGCCGTCTATGGTCAGGAGCCTCCAGAGGTATATGCCTGAGACGAGGGAGCTCACGACTAGGACGGTCACGGCGATTATCGTAGTTATGAGGAGTCCGCTGCCTACGAGCCCCATGACGATGTCCCTCTTGTTAAGCGGTGTCAGGAAGTAGCTCTCCTCGACCCCCAGGAACCTGTCCATGACGATGTTGAACGCCCCTGTTGTCATGGCGCCAAGGAATATCGCCATGATGACGACGCCGGGGATGAGCGTCTGGTCGTAGTCGATTTTCCTGTAGAGCTCTATGGGCCTTAAGCGCGGCGCGGCCCTCTCCTCCCTTATTGATACAAACTCTCTCCCCGTCTCGGCTACAGCCCTCGTTACAGCCGCCTGCACGGCGTTTGCCGCTATAGTCTCGGCGTTGTCGAGGAAGAGCCCGAGCTCCGCGACAGACCCCCTGGCCAGATCCCTGCTGAAGCCGGGCGGGATGACTACTACGCCGGTAAAGACCCCCTCACGAAGCCCCTCCATCGCGAAGCCCTGCGACGAGACGGTCCGTAGCTCGAATGTCCTCGGGCCGGACTCCAGCGCGCGAAGGGCCTCCTTCACCCTTTCAGCGCCAGGTCCGTTGTCCTGGTCGACTATCGCCACAGGCAGGCGCTTAAGCTCGCCCTGGAATGAGTTCCCGAGTATGACGAGATAGATGACCGGCATAAGGACGCTCATCGCGACGACGAGCGGGTTCCTTATGAACTTCCTCAAATCCCTTTCGAGTATGGCCTTGAAACGGTTCATGGCTTTCCGTTATAAGGCTGCCTCTAAAAATTAGAAATTTTTTCTGAGGTCAAGGAAGGGCGGAAATAAAAAGCGCAGCATATATGGTAATATGTGAGCATTTTTATTTCCGGCCTGACACAGAGATCAGGAAAAAGAACAATTTTTAGGGGTAGCCTTAAGTCATTTGCCCCACTGCCTCGGTACCCCGGCCCCAAGGAGGAAGCTGACCTTCCGCGCCTCCTCCTCCCTTATGGGCCGGCCCGTGAAGTGTATGAATACGTCTTCGAGGGTCTGCTCCTTGAGCGTCACCCTCGTGACCTTCGCTCCCAGGCTTTTGAGCCTGTCGACCAGCTCCGGGATGGCGTTCGCGCCGTTGTCAACCGAGATGATGAGCGTATCTTCGTTTACGGCTACCGAGCTCACCGACGGGTGCCCGGATATCTCCTCCTTTGCCTTTCCCATGTCGATATTGGAGACCGTAAGCTCTATAGTGTCCTTCTGCGGTATCTGCTTTTTGAGCCCCTCTACGGTATCGAGCGCGACGATGCGCCCGTAGTCGATGATGGCTACATGGTCCGAGAGAGACTCGGCCTCTTCCATATAGTGGGTCGTAAGGAGTATGGTGAGCCTGTCATTCTTCCTGAACTTCTCAAGGAGCTCCCATACCACGTGCCTCGACTGCGGGTCGAGGCCTATCGTCGGCTCGTCGAGTATGAGTATCGATGGCCTGTGCACGAGGCCTCGGGCTATCTCGAGCCTCCTCCTCATGCCGCCGGAATACGTGGCGACCAAGTCACCTGCCCTCTCCCGGAGGCCCACCATCGAGAGTAGCTCGTCCGTCCTCTCCCTCCTCTCCTTTTTCCCCATGCCGTAGAAGCGGGCGTAGATGTCCATCAGCTCGAGGCCGGTAAGGTCAAGGTCGCTCGTCATCGCCTGCGGCACGACCCCTATCGCACCCCTGACGCTCGCCTTCTCCTTCGCCACATCGAACCCGGCGACTCTGGCTCTGCCGCTCGTCGGCCTTATAAGGGTCGTTAGTATCCTTATGAGCGTCGTCTTTCCCGCGCCGTTCGGCCCCAGGAGCCCGAAGCAGTCCCCCTCGGGTATCTTGAGCGAGACCCCGTCGAGGGCAGTGAGGCCCCCGTATTTCTTAACAAGGTTTTCCGTCTCTATCGCGTACATAACTACTCGGTCGATATCCTCACCTCTACCGTCATCCCCGGCTTTAGCGCACCGTTGTGTCCTTCGACCGACACCTTTACCCTGAAGGTCTTGATGTCGGGCCTCCCCCTTGTTACATCCCTTTGCGTAGCGAACGACCCGACCTCTCCTATCTCCATGACCTTCCCGTCGTAGGACGCGCCCCCTGGGAGCGCGACCTTTGCAGTCGCCCCGAGCCTGACCTTCTGGATACCGCTCTCCTCTATATCGGCCCTCGCCCAGAGGTTCGCCATGTCGTCTATGGTATAGACAGGAGAGCCGGGGGTGACGAACTCCCCTGTCTCGAACGCCTTGTATACTATAACCCCGTTTATCGGAGAGTCGATCACGGTATCGTCGAAATTGGCGATGTCCACCTTGAGCTCGGCCTCTGCCTGGGCCTTTTTGGCCTCGGCGGAATTTATCCTCGCGCGCGCCGCCTTTATGTTTACCTCGGAGTTCTTCAATGTTGCCTGAGAGCTTCGGTAGCGCGCCTTTGCGGTAGAAAGGACGGCGCTTGTCGAGGCGAAAGCCGCCTCAGCCGCATCCAGCTCCTTCTTCGCCATATAGCCTTCCTTGAACAAGCCCCTCGCCCTCTCGACGTTCTCCTTCGCCTCAGAGAGAAGCGCGCCGGCCCGTTCGACCTCTGCCTTTGCGGCGTCTGCCTCAAACCGCGCGGCCTCCTTCTGGGCAAAGGCGTTCTCGAGCGCGACCTTCGCCTCTGTTATACCGCTCTCCGCGCCCCTCAGGGCCGCCCTCTTCTCCTCGACCCTCGCCTTTATCTCGTCTGAGTCGAGCTTTATAGCCGTATCTCCGGCCTTTATGCCGTCACCCTCCTTACAGCAGAGCCACTCGATCCTGCCTGCGGTCTTCGGGGAGACCTCCACCTCCGTAGCCTCTATTACGCCGGTCGTTGAGACGATATTTTCAGGGGGCTTCTCCCTTGTGCTTAAGAACACGCCTGCGGCTATCGCGATTATGATGAGAACGAGGAGGATGACGAGCTTTTTGCGCTGGGGCATCGGCGCTCCTTAAAGTATTTATTGATTTCAGCATAGCAGAAGAGGAGGGCTTTTTCCACGGGTAGGCGAGGCAAAGGGGTTTGGCTTGGGGGATATGCTAAAGCAGAATTGTCGGGCTTCGCTGGGCTCGGCCCAGCCTGCATTGATCGACGCAGATGGACTTTTAAGGGGCTAATCGCCCTTCAACTGCTTCACCAGCTCCCTCCAATGGTCCTCCGTGACCATGGAGTCCGGCGTGACCCAAATCCTGCGGGAGCCTCCGTCCATCGTGTATTTAAGCCCCTCGGAGAAGGTCTTCGGGTCCATCGACGAGGTCTTGCCCCAGAGGCCCAACGAGATGTAATAGTCGTCGGCCGGGAAGTTGGAGGACATGTACCTGGAGAGCTTCTCGGAAGACGACGGCGGGAGCCCTTCGAGGAAGAAGTAGTTCCAGACCACGATATTGTCGGCGTGCTTCAAGACTCGCCTGTAGTCGAGCCCCGACTCCCTGCCGTTGTTGGCAAATGCCTTCCAGCTGACGGGCACGTCGACGTAGAGCTCCTTCTTATGCCTGTGGGCCCTGTCGGCCGCCTTCCTTATGAACTCCTCCATGAGGGTCGAACGCCACTCCCATATGGACGGGTCGTCCCTGTCGATGAGCCCGTCGGAGGTCCTCGGCCAGTCCTGCCTCCCGGTGAAGGCGCTGTAGGACTTAAGATCAGCGATATTATACGAGTAGCTGTAGTAAGGCATCTCGGTCAGGTCTATCACGTCCACCGGATAGTTCTTCGCGAGGTACTCGACCATGTCGAGTACGAGGCGGCCCCAGTCGCCATCCACAAGCTCCATGAAGCCGAGCTGTTCGGTATTGACCTTTCCGTCGAATCCGACCGCCGCGGCGCCGGGGTGTTTCTGGATGTAGGCCGGGCCGTATATGTCTATGAACGCCGCCACCTTGAAGCCGGACTTCTTGAAGGTCGTAGCCGCCCTCTCGACGAGGTCTTCCTTCGCCCCCTTCTGGTGGTTGGACCACCTCTCCTCGTGCCCACGCCATTTGAAGTACGCCCACTCGGGCCTTCCGGCGCTGACGCCTATTATCCTGCCGCCGCCGACGTCAGGCCTGTTGAGGACGTTCGTCATCGCCTTTCGCCAGTCTCCCCAGGCGTCGAAGTGCGTGGAGAGGCCGAGGTCGAAGCGGGTATTGTAGATAGAGGGGGCCTTCAGGTAGTCGATCGTAAAATAAGTGACGGCTGAAGACGAGACGATGAGGAAGATGGCCGCGGCCGCGTATTCCCACTTCGGGCGCGTAAGCGCGAATACGCGCCTCCTCTCTATCTTCTCCCACTTCTCAGGCGCGCCCTCGAGCTCTTTTACCCACGAGTACGCGGCGACGAGGTTGTAGAAGTACGATAGCGGAAGTATAAGAAGGCCGTAAAAAATGTACCTGTAGTCGAGGAACGCCCGGTCGAGGGCGATGGAATATACCGCTATGCCGAAGAAGAAGACGACGCCCAGAAAACTCAGCACCTCCATCGTATCGATGAAGTAGAGGTGGCCTCCGATGTACGCCCACGGGATGAGAAAGAGCATGAATATCTGGATGAGCGGCACTACCGCCATGTTGAGGAAGTTTATCGGCAGATAAAGGGAGAACGGCATGTATCGCGGGTTGAAGAATAGCCCCTTGTGGAGGAGCGATATCTTTATGTAGCTCCTTATCCACCTTATCCTCTGCTTCCAGAGGCCGCCGAGTGTCGCCGGGCACTCGGCTATGACCTTGGGGTCGGGGTCGAAGATGATCCTCTTCCCATGTCTGTAGAGCCTGAAGGTTATCTCGAGGTCCTCCCCCCATATCTCCTTGAAGCCCCCGATATCGCGCAAAACGCAAGTCCTTATCGCCCCGAGGTTCCCTGTGATGATTGGGAGGCATCTCATTACGGAAAGGGCCCGCCTTACGAACCCGGTCCCGATGTGGGTCGTGATGGTAAGGAACTTCTGTATCGCGGTCGACGGGTGCAGAGGCGCGTCGTTGCCGCATACGGCGTCGATGGCCCTGTCACCGAACCAACGGGCCATCTTGGCAATCGTATCCGGGAGGAATATGGAATCCGCGTCGGTGAATATGACGACCTCGCCTTCGGCGGCCTCAATACCGGAGTTCAGCGCGCTCGCCTTGCCGCCGTTGGGCTTTTTTATGTATCGTATGGTCTTTTCACGGATGAAGTCGGCGATCGTCTCTTCCGTAGCGTCGGTCGAGCCGTCGTTCACTACGATGACCTCGAAAGACGGATAGACTGAGGCAAGTACAGACGTGATCGTAGCCCTTATCGTCTTCTCCTCGTTGTATGCCGGGATAAGTACGGTGACCTTGCCGATAAAAGCAGGCGTCCTTTTGAGGAAGCGCGACTTCCAGAGCTCATAGACGAGGGTCAGAGGGAGGAATAGTATGCCCTGGAGGCCGAGAAAGAATATCACGGCCCCGAAGGAGTGGAATATCGCGAGTAATGGGAGCGTCATTTCAAGAGCTTGTATATCCTGAACGCCTCCGCGTACTGGACCCCGCCCTGGATGCCCCTGTGGGCGGCCCGGCCCTTTATTACCTCGGGGTCCATGTAGTTCTTGTCGTTCTGGGTCCTGTGGAGGGAGACGAGCTTCATCTTGTCCTCTATGTAAGAGCCGATGTCGACGAAGTAGTTGGGGACGAACTCCCGCGGGGTGGAGACGTCCTCGTAGCAAAGGACGGATATGTTCCTCGCCGCGACCTTCGTCGCCTCGAATACAGCCTGGTGGTCGGTGTGTATGTCTATCTGCGTGTGTGTGAGGACGAGGGTAGCGCCGGTCTCCTTTATCTTCTCCTCTATCGCGTCCTTCATCCGGGCGACCGCGTCCTTAAGTCCCGTGTCCGGGAAGTCCGATATCGAGAAGCCGTCGAGCTCCATGAAGAGAGCGGCCTTCTTCAACTCCCCTTCCCTCGCGCCGTTCTTATCCGTCCCCTTCTCGCCGCGGGTCATGGTAAGCCCGTAGACCTTTGCCCCGCTGTCCTTGGCCTTCATTATGAAGCCGCCGCACCCGAGCTCGATGTCGTCGGGGTGCGCGCCTATGGCGAGTATCGTCGTGTTCGTAAAGTCATGGACGCGCCTCTCGGTCCAGAGAAGGGCCATAAGGGAGGAGCCGAGGGTAAAAAACAATATCGCCTCAGTCACGTCCTCTATGAGGTTGGCGTCGACCCAGTCGAGGAAGGTGAACTTTCCGGCAAAGGCGAGAAATGTCATTACGACGAGCGCGGGAGGGCGATGGTGATGAAGTACTTGTAGACCCTGTGCCGGCGGAGCAGCATCCGCCTCTTCGTCCGGTATGTGAAGTATAAGAGTATGAGGACGAAGGCGAAGGCGGCGAGCTCCACGATATCGCCTATCCTGTTTACGATGATCCGGCTGTCCCCGCCCCGGAGCTCCCTTAAGAGCTCAAGCGCGTTGGCGGAGGACGGGTCTATCCTCAAGGCCGCCTTTATGGATTCCTCTGAGGAGTGCTCGTCGCCCATCTGCCTGTAGAGCCTGGCAAGGAGGAGGTGGTTCTCGATATTTGCTGGCTCAAGGTCGACCGCCTGCTTGTAGGCCTTGAGGGATTCGTTATACGACCTCATCCAGAGATAGACGTCGCCTAAGGTCCTGTGCGCCTCGGTGTAGTTGGGGGCAAGCTCTATCGCCTTTTTGACCTCGACGATCGCGAGCTTGAAGTCCTTCTGCCAGGCAAGGACGGTACCGAGCTCTTTGCGGAGCTCCGAATCATCCGGATATATGGAGATGGCCTTCTGGAATACAGAGACGGCCGAGGTGAAGTCCCCTGTCATCGAAAAGGTCTTGCCGAGGCCCTTAAGCGCCTCGTGGTTCTCGGGCTCGGAGGACAGCACCTCCCTGTAGAGCCTCTCGGCCTCGTCGTACCTGTGCGACCACCGGAGGACCGTCGCCAGGCCGTTAAGCAAGACCGGATTTCCTGGGTCGGCATCGAGCGCGTCCCTGTACGTGACTATCGCCTTGTCGTGGTTGCCGGACCAGGAGAATAGCTCGGCGAGGCGCGCCCTCGCGTGCATGTCCTTCGGGTTTAATTGAACGACCTTCTGATACTGCTCTATCGCCTCCGGGAGCCTCTTGAGTTTGACATAGGCCTCGGCGAGCTCCTTGTACGCCGGCGCGTAACCGGGGTTCAGGGAGGCGGACTCCTTAAGGACCGTTTCCGCCTCTTTTGGCTTCCCCTGGTCCAGAAGCCTGTGCCCCTCGTTGTAGAGGTCTATGTAGGTCGCCTGGAGGAGGAACCCGGCGAGCAGTATCGAGACCATTAAAACCCTAAGCCGGTCTTGTAGGAGAGCGTCAAGAACGCGGCGTTGTCGTCGCTCGTCGGGAGCTTAAGGTGCTTGAAACCGGCGCCTATGTCCATCGACGGGTTTATCGAGTAAAGGCCCGAGACGAGATAGACATCGGCCGTCTCGCCCGAGTAGTTGGACTCCGTCGAGTACTTGTCATATACGTAATCGAACCTGCCGGTGAGCCTCTCCGTAAAGTCGTAGGCGACCCCGGTAAGTATGGAGTAGTCGTAGCTGTCGTCAAGGTCCCTGTTCGGGATGTACTTGAGCTCCGCGTTCCACCGGTCCTTCGAGTACTCGATGCCGGCGCCGAGGAGCGAGGTCGTCTTGTAATGCACGTCGGTCTCGGCGGCCGTTGCGAGCGCGGTGTTCACGTTGTCCCTCCCCTTTATCTCGGTCGACTGGGAGTCCGGGTCGCGCAGTATCGCGAACATGGCTTTCAGCCTTATAGCCGGGTACGGGGTTATATAGTAGGCCTCTGTAGTGAACTTGTGGTTAGAGGCGGTCGAGTCCTGGTCGTAGAAGAAAGTCGGGCGGAAGTGCTCGTAGGCGAAAGAGCCCCGGAGGCTCCTCGTGATCCAGTGGGATATCTCCGCCTCGAATACCGGGACGGTATCGTATGAGTTGGTGTCCGGGTTAGGCTGCCGGACCAGCGGGTCCACGGGGTAGTCATAGTCCTTTTGGGCGAGGTAGACCTTGAAGTACGAGTCCGGCCTGTAAAAGTAATAGGCCGAGCCGAAAAACTTGTCCCTCGTATAATAGATATTGTCGGAATAGCCGTATCCTGCGTTAAGCTCGAGCTTGTCGAACCCGCCGTACGAGAGCGCCGCCTCGTAACTGTCGGTCGTGTAGTCGGCCTCTGCCCCGCCTATGACGGCGCGGAGCGAGAGGCCCCTCGACCTCTCAAGCGAAGCGAGGTCGTCGGCGGCCTCGCGGTCCTTCGGGTCGAGCTTCAAGGCCCTCTTGTACGATTCCATAGCCGCCTTGTTGTTCCTCTCCCTCTTTTGAATGGAGCCTATCGACTTCATGAGCTCCGCGTTCTCGCCGCCAAGGTCCTTCGCCTTCGCATACTCGGCCATCGCCTCGCCGTAACGCCCCTCTTTCCTGTAGACGTCGCCGAGAAGCTGATGGTTTTTGGCGTTCCCGGGCTCGGCGGAGACGAGTTTTTTAGCCATCTCCGCCGCCGAGTACGCGCCGGAGTCGATGAGCCTTTGCGCCTCATTGTAGCTCGGCGCCTGCGCGTAGGCGGCCGAGGAGACGGCCAGCAATCCTGCCATGAGTAGTGCCGCGTTCAGTCTGCGCATCCTGTTTACGTCCTCCTTATCGTCCTGCTGCGTTTATTAGTCTTTCTTTACGCTGAATCCATTCTCAAACGCGATAGCCAGCGCGTCGAGGACCTCGACCGCCGAGAGAGAATTGCCGCCGAGCCTCGCGTTGATCTCCAGGAGAACGGGACCGCCGTCCTTCTTAAACCTTATATCGAAATCGAGCGGCCCTTCGAGGTCGATGAGCCGGGAGGCGCGCCTCGCCACATCCACCGCGTCGTCCTTCGAGGCCCTCTCGACACTGGCGGCGTTGCCGACTATGCCCTCTTTAAGCACCGTCTTTTTAAGGGCAACGGCCGCGGTCTCTTTTCCGCCCTTGTCTATGAAGAGGTTTACATCGAACTCCTCACCGGGGATGAACTCCTGGAATATTATACCGGATCGGTCCTCCTTCATCACCTCATCTGCCGTATCATATACCTTGACCCCCCTGCCGCCGCGCCCGAAGACCGGCTTTGCGAGCAGAGGCAACCCCAACTCCCTTATGACGGCCTCCCTGGGGCTCGACCCTTCGAGGGTCTTGGGCACAGGCACCCCTGCCTCCCCCATGACGACGGCCGTCTTGAACTTGTCGTTCGCAATCTCAACGGCCTTATGCGAAGAGATGAATACGGCGCAACCGAGCGCTTCTATTTCGGGTCTCAGCCTCGCTACCGTAAGAAGCTCCTCGGTGACGGTCGGGACAAAGAGCACGGGACGCCTCAGTCTTATGAGGTCCAGAAGCGCCTCGGGGAATTCCGGGCTTGAAGCGAGCGGGAGGAGCATAAACTCGTCCGCCTTCTCATCCACCTCCCTTACGTCGGTGCCTATGACAGAGGTCCCTCTTCCGCCGAAATACCTTGCGGCCGACCTCCCGGCCGGGCCTCCTATACCTGTGACAAGGACCCTGTACCCCATCCTGATACTCCTCCCCACATCTATACTAAACGATATAGATTAAACTACGATTAAAGTCATTCCGGCTGTTTAACAGAGACCTTACCGAGGGTTTCTGAGACAGCGGCGGCCTTTTGAGGTGTCTGGCGCATAAAAAAACCTCCGTCGCCGATTATTGTATAGCAGTCAGCGGTAACGGAGGTCTGTGATTTTCTTCACGTCATCTTTAAAAAACTTAAAGTCAGCCTGCCTGCCAACGCGAAGGCTATGCTCCAGAGGGGCCGCCTATTCGATCGACCTTACGTTAGTGACTATCACGCCCTGGACGTCGAGCTTGCCTTCCTGCGCCGCCTGTATGGAAGGAGCGTCCCACTCTCCGCCGTCCTGCCTCCACATGCCGTTGCAGACGATCGTCTCTCCAGCCTTGATGAGCTCAAGAGGGGGCTTCTTCGTCCTGTACCTTGGCATGAGGAGGATGCTCGTGAAAGTAGTGGACCCCTCGAACGGGACCGGGGTCGCGCTCTTGACCACGAACCAGTGCTCTGTGATCTTTTCGTTCCTCTTGTCTTCCTTGAGCGCCCTGACCAACGGGTCGAAGTCAAAGGAGCGGGACCCTTCGAGCCCTTCTACAACCGTACCTATGATGACGTTGGTCTTGTCCCCGGCGTCAAAATTCCTGGGCTGACCGACCTCGAGCTTGACCTTCATGCGAACACCCCTTCATGCTTTTCTGAGATAATCCTTTAATGATAGCAATATACCCTTCTTCAGACAAGAAAATTATGACCCTTAGGCTACTCTAAAAATTAGGAATTTTTTCTGAGGTCAAGGAAGGGCGGAAATAAAAAGCGGAGCATATATGGGAATATGTGAGCATTTTTATTTCCGTCCTGACACAGAGATCAGGAAAAAGAACAATTTTTAGTCATTTTCAGCCCGGGACCTCAAGGAGCGCCTGCTGAACCTTGACGTAGTACCTCTCGCCGCTCACCGGGAGGTTGCCCCTGTAGTAGCGCTGGATGCCCTCCTTTTTGCCCCACCTCTTTATGTTCTCAGCGAGTATGTGGGTGCCTATCCGTATGTTCGTGTCTATCGAGAAGAGGTCGCCCTCCATGCCGAGCGCCGAGGGCCACCAGGGCATGACCTGCATGAGCCCGCGAGCGCCTCTCCTGCTTACGGCGCGGACGTTCCCGTGCGACTCCACCTTTATGATGGCGACGACGAGGCTCGGAGGGAGTTTGTATGCGCCGCTGTAGCGGACGATGGCCCTTCCCGACTCGAAGACCTCCTGGGCCGTCAACGCCGGGTTCAGTTCCTTAAGACGCCTCCCCCACCGCATGTATTCCTCCATCCTTGAGACGTCTTCGGTGCCGAGCGCGAGGTCAGGCCCCCTGTAGTACGGGTATATGGCTTTGCCGACCAGTTCGACGAGCTCCGCTCTGCGGGAAACGAGGCGCCCGGAGGCGATAGGCACAGCGAGGATGAGCAACACGAAGATCATCGGGACGATGAAGTAGAGCCTTGTTCTGTAAAAGGCATACGGGGCGGGGCGGGGCCCTGGTGCTCTCTCCATTATGGCATCTCCTTTCGCCAAACGTTGTCTCAGGCGTTGCGGATCAGGGGCTAAGGACGGGCCCTGCGGCGTCTGCGGCCCTCCTCAAACAGCGCTACGGTAAACGAAAGGTTTGTCCGGGATAGGTAGAGTATAATCGAAAAAAAACGGAGTGCAGGGGTTTTGAGGAAATTGTTCCGGGAGGGTTGAAAGGCGTTTTTTTCTCTTTAAAACAGACGAGACACTCCTGGTTTCCGCCGGTGTAATCATCTCATTAGGGCTTGACTCTTTGGGTTCAATGATGTATTATTTTGATTCTTCATTTCGAGAAGGCCCCTTTTAGGTTTTTTGCCTTATTTTTCAGGCAGTTACGCGGGCGTAATTCAGTGGTAGAATGGAAGCTTCCCAAGCTTCATACGAGGGTTCGATTCCCTTCGCCCGCTCCAGAAATATATAAGCCCCCGCCCGATTCCGGGCGGGGGCTTTGTTTTTAAGCCCGTAAAAGATTTGCGTTCAAATTATATAAGATGCTATAACAACAATTATATAGTTGCTAATCCCAGGTAGATGTTGAAATTATGATAGGTGGCTATGGAAACCGGAACAAGCCCGGAAGTAAATACCTCTCTTAAACGCTTAATTAGAATACTCGGTTCTTCTGACGAACAATCCATTACAAGCCTTCCCAAGCCTTTTTCTGATTTTCTAAATACTCCCAATATAATCCTCCTTGGCGACCCGGGTTCCGGTAAAACACATACCTTTAAAGCAGGAGCAAAAAGAGAAAGTGCGGAAGTCCTTCCAGTCCGAAGTTTCCTTACGAATGGAAGGAGTCGTTGCATAGGTAAGAGGGTTCTATACATTGATGGATTGGATGAAATTCGCTCGCGTGTTGATAATGCAAATTTAATAGACCAAATTATTATTTTGCTAAACGAATTGGGGCGGCCAAATGTAAGGTTATCCTGTCGGGCCGCAGATTGGCTGGGAGAAACTGACCTGTCATTATTCAAAGATTATTTCGGAAAAAATTCCTATGTAGTATTTCAACTTGAGCCATTAACAGAAATGGAAATAGCTGACATTTTGAGGGCTAAAGGTATAACAAAACCTGAAATGTTTATTCAGAAGGCATTTGAGCACAATGTTGATTCACTTTTATCGAACCCTCAAACATTGTTGATGCTGACTGAAATTGCGGGAGATAATTCCTGGCCAAATACCAAGAAGGAACTTTTTGAATTATCGGCCAGCAAGCTATTATCAGAGCACAATCAAAATATAATGAGGACGAGTTTAGGAAAATATGGTCCCGACGAACTGATTGCTTACGCTGGCGCAGCCTGCGGTGCTATTTTGATTTCAAATGCTTCTGGTATTAGCCTTCGACCTCACAATATGCCTGGAGATTTTCCGTCCTATCGAACCTTGCCTGTAGATGATTTAGAGAAGGCACAAGCTTGTCTAACGAGACGAGCTTTTTCATTCGTAGACGCAGATAATGAAGCTGTTTCTTATGCGCATAGGACTATTGCAGAGTTTTTGGCTGCCACATGGTTTAAGAAAAAGATACAAAATGGATTTCCATTCGGCCGTATTCAAAATTTGATTTGCATAAAAGGACACCCCGCAACAGAGCTCCGTGGGCTTCATGCTTGGCTTGCAACAATGCTTTCAGATTCTCATTCAGCCATCCTTATAAAGAATGACCCTTTTGGAGTGTTGATGTATGGAGATCCCGCCTCTTTATCGCCCTCTAATCGCAAAAAATTATTTCATGCATTAGAAGAGTTACCTCAAACAGACCCGTGGTTTCGTTCTAAGGATTGGTCAGACAAACCTTTGGGGGCGCTTTCCGGGCCTGATATGGTTGAATCTTTCCGACAGGTCTTATCTGACAAGAACTTTTCTTATCATTTGCGCAGTCTTGTTATGGATGCAATCAGCAATGGCCCTCAACTATCAATGAGCGAAGATTTAGGCAGGGTTTTGAGTGATACTGATGAGCCATTTGGAATAAGGTCATCTGCAGTGGAAGCACTGCTGCATGCAGTACCAAATGGCAAACAAATTATCGCAGAAATCTTCAAATCTTTACTAACTAATGATCCATCTGTACGGTTGAGGGCAAAAATAATTGCACGACTCTATAACAATTATTTTACACCGGAAGATGTCTTGTCATTATTGAATGATGTACTCAAAGATAAAGGGGAATTTGAGCTTGGCAGTTTTCGGTGGTTTGCAGATTCTCTCCCATGCGAATCTTTGCCGGGCATACTTGATGGTATTTGCCATCTGCCTAATAAAGAAAAAATTATTAGAAACAATAGATTTGAAGTCGAAATAGTGCTCTCTCGTTTGCTTATTAGATTCTTACAATCGGGACAAACTGAAGAGACGAAGCGTATATGGTTATGGCTAACTTCTTTTTTCGAGTTTTGTCGTCATTCATATGGAGGTGTTGGCAGGGATATTGGTAGTTGCTTATCTGAAAAACCTCAATTGATATTAGCTTTCTTTGAGATTGCCTTAAATGAGTTCAACATTGAAGAGCCGAGTCAGTATTTTATATACAAATTCAAAAATATTACAATGTATTCGCTTTCTAACAGGATATTTATTGAGTATATTTTTAGCATTCTAAAGAACAAAGACAGATTTGCCGCAAAAGACTATTTTCTTTATGAACTATTAGGCATTCTAATTTTTGAATCAATAGATCTTTTTGAGGAATATTACAATTTTGCAAATGGCAACGAGCGTTTAGAAAAAATACGCGACAAAAACTGCTTCCATATCCTCGAAGATTGGCGAATAAAAAATATTCAAGAGAAATGGCAAAACGAGCGTGAAAACGAAACGAAAACAAAGCAAATAATGAGTGATTTATCGGAAGACCAAGAGTCTATCAGATCTGGGCAGCATCTTAATGCACTTGGTTGGCTTGCGTATCTTTATTTTGGTTTATTTATTGACTCAAAAAAAGAATTATCTCCGATGGAACGGTTGCAAAGCAGAATCGGTGAGGAAATGTCAGCAATTGCAATCGAGGGTTTCTCTGCAGTTCTTTCCAGAAATGATCTCCCTACACCAACTGAAGTAGCCTTGCACAATGTCAAAAATAGATTTTATAGGTGGTGGTATGCAGTCATTGCGGGTATGAATAAGGAATGGCAAAAGATGAGTGATATCACCCGTCTTTCGGACGAAGTGCTTAAATCTGCATTGGCAATATCATCAATCTATCTATTTGACAGTAATGAGAATAATGACCAAGCAAGTAAATGGCAGGAGAAAATATTTTTAGAAAGGCCGACACTCGCAAAAAGTGTTTTTGAGGATATCATCAGAGTAGAACTTAAACATAGCAAGAGGAATTCTAGTATTTTTTATAAACTTGCCAGCAAAGAAACTCAATCTTGGCGCGGCGACTTAGCAATGAATGTTTTGGCAGAATTACCTAACGCAAATCCAGATGACCTTAGAGATTTATTGTTTGCTGCAATTTCAGATTCGAAATATCATCGTGATTTACTAAAGCTGTGTAGTACAATCATTAGTGCTCGTGGGCGGGTAAAAAAAGAGCAACGGGCGCTTTGGCTTGCGACAGGATTTCTGTTAGACAACTCGTATTTTCAGCCACTATTAAAAAATTATTTAAAATCAAATAGTAAAGGTTTATGGGTATTAAAAAATATTGTTGAAAGTGCCTATATAGATAATTCAAAAAAATATCAGTTAACTGTTCCTCATCATGAATTTCTAATAGAAAGCTTTGGAAAACACTATAAAAATGTATCTGCATCAGGGGATTGGACCAAAGAGAAGGATGCTGCCGAATTTGTGAGGAGTAAAATCAATGCACTTTCAACACTTACACAGCAAGAAGCTTTGGAATCGCTCAACCGTCTTTTACACAATGATGGATTATCTTCGTACCATGATCATGTAAAGCATGCAATTTCTAATCAAGCCTCTCGTCGCAGAGAAGCAGAATTCGAACAGCCTTCATGGACACAGATAATTGAGGCCCTGAATGGGGGCAAGCCTGCCAATATGGCTGACTTTTATGCGCTGACTCTGGCTCATCTTGAAACAATTAATAGCGAAATACGTTTTTCTAATACAGATAAATATAAAGCCTTTTGGAATTGCGACTCTCATGGGCGTGTTAAAACCCCTCAGATTGAGGACGTTTGCCGTGATCGTTTGATTGATTTTTTACGCCCTTATTTTTTGCCTATCGGAATACGGGTTGAGCCTGAAGGCCATATGGCAGAGGATAAGCGTTCAGATATAATACTTCAGACATCTGAGTTTAAATTGCCTCTTGAGCTCAAACGGGATTATCATGAAGAGCTTTGGTATGCTTGTAACACCCAACTTGAACGCCTTTATACCCGTGACCCGGAATCTAAAGATTATGGAATATATGTTGTTTTCTGGTTTGGTGAAAAGCGCCCTAAAAAAATACCTAAACCACCTAAAGGGATAGACCAGCCAAAGTCGGCAGAAGAGCTTGAGAAGGCCCTCCAGTCATTAATTCCGACTAACAAAGCACATTGCTTAAAAGCCGTCGTAATTGATGTAACACCAGCTTCAACAACAAACAAGGAATAATAGCTTAGTAGCAGATCGTCTGGTTCTCGGGGTCTTTTTTTATTATAGTATCGATCTGCGCCTTGTGTATCCATCCGATGGTCCCGCCCTGCGCGTCAGGGGCCTTTATCCTGTAATAGTCCGCCGACTTCTCGAGTATCTGCACCTGGGCGTTCGGCGTGACCTTGCCTACGACCGTGATCGTCGCCGGGGACTCCCACATCTTTATCTCGATCCTCCCCTGCGACCAACGGTACTCGCTCTTGAAGTGGTCGATGTCCTGGAGGATGGCGTGCTCCTTGCAGTCCTCCGCAAAAGAGACCGACGCGATCAAGAGGGATACAGTCAGCAGCATCGTTCTCATAGTCATTATTTCGTCAGTCCGGCAATGAAACTTTAAGGGGAAATACCTGTTTTTAAAAAGCTTTTCAGGAAGTCCTTTTCAGAACCCCTTTTATTCAAAGGGTCTGCGGTCCCTTGGGCCTGAAAATGCCAATGTATTCAAATAGTTGTAAGGACACCGGTGCCGCCGCATAGAGGCCCTTCCCTTGCGGCCCCCCGTGCGCTCTGATATACTCAATCGGCTCAAAAAAACGCCTTCACGGAGGGTTCGCGTGGCTCTCACCCTTAAAAACCTCATAGGCGGCAGATGGCAGGAGGCCGCCTCAGGCAAGACCCTCGCCTCCATTAACCCGGCGAACGGGGAGGTCATAGGGACGGTCCCCTCCTCCGGAAAAGTGGACGTGGATAAGGCCGTCGAGGCCGCGAGAGAGGCCTACAAAAAATGGCGGCTCACACCGGCCCCGAAGCGGGGAGAAATACTCTTCAGGGCCGCCGGGCTCCTCCTTAAGCACAAGGAAGAGCTCGGAAGGCTTGTCACCAGCGAGATGGGGAAGGTCCTCCCCGAAGGCCTCGGCGACGCGCAGGAGGCGATAGACATGGCCTTTTACATGGCCGGAGAGGGCCGGAGGCTCTCGGGTGAGACCGTCCCCTCGGAGCTCCCAGCCAAGGACTGCAAGAGCGTGCGGGTCCCGATAGGCGTCTTTGCGCTCATAACGCCATGGAACTTCCCTACCGCCATTCCGGCGTGGAAGATGCTCCCGGCCATCATCTCCGGCAACACGGTCGTATTCAAGCCGTCGAGCTATACGCCGCTCTCAGCCGGAAGGCTCGTCGAGCTCATCAATGAGGCGGGCTTGCCCGACGGGGTCGTAAACCTCGTCCACGGCACAGGGGATGAGACAGGCGAATACTTATCCACCCACCCCGGCATCGACGGCGTATCGTTCACCGGCTCCACGGCCGTCGGGTTGAAGCTCGCGAGGGTCTGCGGCGGTTTGGACAAGGAGATATCCTGCGAGATGGGCGGCAAGAACCCTATAATCGTCATGGACGACGCTCGGCTCGACCTTGCCATCGAAGGCGCGCTCTGGGGCGGGTTCGGCACCTCGGGGCAGAGGTGCACCGCCGCGAGCAGGGTCATCGTCCACAAAAAGGTCTACGGCGAGTTCAAGGAGAGGTTCGTCAGAATGGCAAAGGCCCTTAAGGTAGGCGACGGCACGGACCCCTCTACCCACATGGGCCCTGTCATAAACGATGCACAGATGAAGAAGGTCCTCGACTACATAGAGGTCGGCAAAAAGGAGGGGGCGCGGCTTGCGACCGGCGGCAGGCGGCTCACCGATGGCTCTCTCGCAAAGGGTTTTTTCATCGAGCCGACGATATTCGAGGCGACTCCGGAGATGCGCATAGCGAGGGAGGAGATATTCGGCCCCGTAGTCGCGCTCATCAAGGCCGAAGGGCTCGAGGACGCCATAAACATCGCGAACAACGTCGATTACGGGCTCTCGTCTTCGATATACACGCAGGACGTGAACAACACGGCGATAGCCGAGAGGGACCTGGAAGCCGGGCTCGTATACATAAACGCGCCGACGATAGGGGCCGAGATACAGCTCCCCTTCGGCGGCACGAAAAAGAGCGGGCTCGGGAGGAAAGAGGCCGGGGGCCGTGGAGGCTCCCTCGACATGTTCACCAAGTGGAAGGTGATATACAGGGACTTTAGCGGGCGGTTGCAGAAGGCGCAAATAGATAAAGACTGAAAACCCGCTGAACTGAAACTTGGACTGTAAATCCGCGAGCCGTTTTGATATAATCCCTTCCCCCGAAGCCTGTAGCATATCCCACTCAAGGAGGATCTAACATTATGGACCCGGTTCATTTCACTGGCAAGGAGGTCCTCGACATGGCGGTAAGGATCGAGGAGAACGGCCTTAAGTTCTACACCGACGCCGGAAAGGCCGCCAGGGACAAGGGAGTAAAGGCCCTTTTCAAGACGCTTGCCGAGGACGAAGGCCGCCATATAAGGGTATTCCAGGACCTTAAGAAACTGCTGGGCGAGGCCGCGGACGCCGAGCCGTTCGACGAGGAGACCGAGTCATACTTGAGGGCCTTTGCCGACACCGAGGTCTTCACCTCCCCGGAAGGCGGCAAAAAAGTCGGGAAAGAAGCGGCCGGAGAGGCCGGGGTCGTCGACATCGCCATAGGCATGGAGAAGGACTCCATCCTCTTCTACTACGAGATACTCAAGATGATAAGGGAGAAGGACAAGGCGGTAGTCGATAGTCTTATCGACCAGGAGAAAGACCACCTGAGGAAGCTCAACGCCATAAAGGCCGGGCTTTAGCCAACCTAAGAAGGAGCCGAGGATGTCTGATACTCAGTACGTGAAGACCTATTCGTGCCCGACCTGCAACGCTACCGCGAGCGGGAGAGGTCATCTATGCCACCCGAGA
>JACREV010000167.1 GCA_016218095.1 Deltaproteobacteria bacterium
GACCTTCCCCTTGTCGAGCACATAGGCGCGGTCGACTATCCCTAAGAGGGATTTTAAATTGTGCTCTACGACCAGGACGGAGGTCCCCTTGGACTCGTTTATCTCCTTTATCTTCGCGAAGACCTCCTTGATGATCTTCGGCGACAGTCCCAGCGACGGCTCGTCCAGTAGGAGCGCCCTCGGCCCGGCGACAAGCCCCCTCGCAATGGCGAGCATCTGTTGCTCCCCGCCTGAAAGGGCCCTTGCTTTCAACTTCCTCTTTTTTTTGAGAGCCGGGAAAAAATCGAGGGCCTCATCCACCCGGCGCGCCGTCTCAAGGCGGTCCTTCATGAAGTAACCGCCGATTTCCAGGTTCTCTTCTATCGAGAGGTGCGTAAATACCCTCCGGCCCTGGGGCACGAGGACGACCCCCCGGCGGACCATCTCGTGTACGACCGGCGTAAAGGGCCTGCCTTCGAGCATGACCTGCCCGGACGCGAGCGGGGCGAGCCCGAAGGCCGCCTTAAGGACCGTCGATTTGCCCGCGCCGTTCGGCCCCATGAGCGCGACTATCTCGCCTCTCCGTACCGAGACGTCGACCTTGTCGAGAGCCTTTACGCCGCCGTAGTGGACAGATACGCCTTTCAGATGCAGGAGGTCTTCTTTTTTCATCGTTATGCCGCCCGTTACTCGCCGAGATACGCTTCTATGACGTCCCTCCGCTCAAGCACCTCTGCGGCCCTCCCCTCGGCGAGGAACTTGCCGCTGTCCATCACTATCACATGGTCGGAGAGCTCCCTTATAAGGTCCATGTTGTGCTCTATGAGGACGACCGTCCTCCCCTCGTCCCTCAATGCCTTTACGATGGATGACACGGTCTTCACCATCTTCGGAAATAACCCCGCGAACGGCTCATCCAGCAGGATTATATCCGTCTGCCTTCCGGCTGAGAGCGCGAGCACCCTCGCGATCTCCAAAAGCTTCCTCTGACCGTAGGAGAGCGTGGAAGCGGGCTCATTCCTCTTCTCCCAGAGCCCGACCTTCTTCAACGCCTCCTCGGCTTGCTTTTCATGAAATGCGCCGTGCCTCTCGAAGAGCGCGCCGAAGACGCTCCTCTCGGTAAGGACGACGAGGACGTTGTCGAGGACAGGCATCTGCTCGAAGAGCCTCACCTCCTGGAAGGTGCGCGTCATGCCGTAGGAAGGCATGTCAAAGGGCCTGATCTTTTTAAGCGCGACGGAGTGGAGGACGACGGAGCCGCCGTCGATCGAGGCGAGCCCGCTTAAGACGTTCGTCAGCGTCGTCTTACCGGAGCCGTTCGGCCCGATGACGCTCGTCACCTTCCCCTTCGCAATCGAAATAGAGAGGTCGTCCACCGCCCGCACTCCGTCGAACTGCTTCGTGAGGTTCCTGGTCTTCAGTATGGCGTCCGTCTTTGTCACAGCTTGAACTCCCCGAAAAGGCCCTGAGGCCTGTAGAGCATAAGCGCAATCAGGAACAACCCGTAGACCCCCTGCCGCATCTGCGCGGCCAGGGACTGGGGAAAACCCGCGAACCTGAGCGCCTCGGGCAAAAGGACGAGGACGAGCGCGCCGACGACCGACCCCTTGAGGCTTGAGAGCCCGCCGAAGATGATTATGGCGAGTATGAAGACCGACTCCATCACGGTAAAACTCGACGGGTCGACGAAGGTTATGTACGAGGAGAGGAGGGACCCCGCCACAGCCGCCATCCCGGCGGATATCACGAATATGGCGAGCTTGAAGTAGACGGTGTTGTAGCCGAATACCTGTATCGCCTTTTCGTCCTCCCGGATGGACTTAAGGACCCTGCCGAACGACGAGCGGGCGACAAACCTGGCGGCAAGGAATGAGAGCGCGAGGAAGAAGGCGGCGAGCGCGAGAAAAAACACGCCTGAGGAGAACTCTATCCCGAAGAGCGCGGGCCTCGGCACGCCCGGTATGCCGAGCGGCCCGCGGGTAAGTCCTTGCCAATTGAGGAATACGCTGTAGATTATGACGTTGAAGCCTAATGAAACGAGGGCGTAGTAATCGCCGTCGAACCTGGAGAGGACCGCGCCTATGAGGAAGGCGGCCCCGGCCGAGGCGATTATGCCTGCGGCCATCGATACGAAGAAGTTCACGCCGAGGCTCGCCGTGAGTATGGCCGTTGCGTACGCGCCTATGCCGTAGAAGGCCGCGTGCCCGCTCGCCAGCAACCCCGTGTAACCTACGACGAGGTTCAGGCTCAAGCCGAGTATCGCGTATATGATGACGAGGATGGCGAGGTGCAGTATATAATCCATTTTTTCCCTTAGGCGGACGCTATCTCTTCATGATCCCCTGGGGCCTGAAGATCAGGAAGACGATCAAAAGGACGAACGAGACCGCGTCCTTCCATTCGCCCGGTATCTTCCATATCCCGAAGTTCTCGACGAGGCCGAGGAGGAACGCGCCGAGCACGCCTCCGTATATGTTGCCTACCCCGCCTATGATCGAGGCGATGACGCCCTTCAAGAGAAGCCCCATGCCCATAGTCGGCTGTATGCCGGTGTCGAACCCGGCGAGGATGCCCGCGAACCCGGCTATGGCAGAGCCTATGAAGAAGACATAGCCCGTGACCCTGCCGGTATTTATGCCGACCATCCTGGCGACCTCCTCGTCGTCGCTTATCGCCCTTACGGCCTTACCGAACATCGTGCCCTTAAGGAGCGCGGCCAAGCCGAGCATGGAGGCGATGCTTGAGAATATTATCACGAGCTGTGTCCGCGTTACGACGCCTCCGAAGAGGCTCAACGCGCTCCCGCCGGCCTCTCCGCTTGACAGCGTCTGGAAGTTGCTGGTAAAGAGGATGGAGAGAGCGGCCTGCGCGGTCGTGAATACGCCGAGGGAGGCTACGAGGAGGACGAGGTTGGAGGCCTTCCTCTTCCGGAGCGTGGAGTAAACGAGCCTGTCGAAGCCGTAGCCCGCGAGGCCCGCTACCGCGACCCCTATGGCCGCGCCGAGGTAGATATTCAGCCCGAGCGTTTTTGAGAGCGTGAAGAAGGCGTAGCCGCCGATAGCGGCAAGGACGCCGTGCGCGAGGTTAAAAAACCTGGTGACCCCATAGATGAGATTGAAGCCGAGCGCCATGAGCGCGTAGAGGGCGCCCGCTATGACGCCGTTAAGGATGAGTTGAGAGAGGATTTCCATTAGATGATTTTACGGGACCCGCCTTTTTAATGAACTGCCCCGCAGCTCATGCTACAGAGCATCTCCCATATACCTCCCCTCCCTCGACGGGAGGGGATTGAGGGGAGGGTGAAGCCCCCTCCCCCAGCCTCAGAAAGTCTTGGGGGAGCAGATACGATGGTACGGAAGACGGCAGTGTATCGGACTCTAAGAGAATAATCCGTCCGGGACAAAAAAAATATCCCGCCCTTTTCGTTGCAGGATATCTGTCTTTTCGCTTAAGCCTCATGGCTACTTCGCCGCCGCCTTGCCGCCCCTTACTTCCCTTACGGAATAGTCGGCGTTCATGATGTCGCCGTTGGCGTCAAAGGTATAGTTGTCCGCTATGCCCTTGTAGTCGGCAACCCCATAGATGCCTCTTTTTATGAGGCCGGTATCTGTCCCCGCGGCCTCCATGACGGACGCGAGGATCTTCAACGCGTCGTAGGCGCGCGGCGCGTAGACGTTTATCTCCTTGCCGCCTGTCTTTTTGGACAAGGCCTCGACGAACGCCTGCGGGTAGGCCTTGTTGGCGGGCTCAAGGTACATGGCGTTCTCGCCGTCGCCCTTTACGCTCTCCCAGATCTTGGGGTCGCTCCACGCGTCCGCGCCGAAGACCGGGGCCTTGATGCCGAGCTCCCTCATCTGCTTTAAGCCCACGATAGTGCCTTCCGTGTAGCTCACGAAGTATACGAGCTCGGGGCTGGCGGCCTTTATCTTTACAAGCTGGCCGCGGAGATCCCTGCTGTCCTGCGGAAAGGCCTCTTCACCGGCTATCTCCCCGCCGAGCCTCACGAACTCGGCCTTGAAGGAGTCGTTCACGCCGAGGCACCAGTCGGAGAGGCACTTCAGAAGGGCGACACGGTTCTTATTGAGCTTCGTTTTCACATACCTTGCGGCGTAGACGCCCTGGAAGGAGTCCGACGGCACGTTCCTGAAGATGTAGTCGCCGGCCGCCGTTATGCCGGGGTTGGTCGATGCGGCGGATAAGAGTATCACCTTCGATTTTTCGGCGAGCGGGGCCATGGCCAAGGTCTCTGAAGAGCAGAGCCCGCCTATGATCGCCGTCACCTTGTCGATGTTTATGAGCTTGTTGGCGGCGTTGGCGGCCTCCTTGGGGTCGCATTTGCCGTCCTCGTAGATCA
>JACREV010000169.1 GCA_016218095.1 Deltaproteobacteria bacterium
AACTGTCTTAGAATCGGGTTCGGGTTCGCCTTCATCTCCTCGACGGTGCCTTCCTCGATTATCCTGCCTTCGTGGAGCATCGCGATCTTGTCGGCTATCTTGTAAGTAAACGGTATGTCGTGCGTGATGAGTATGTAAGTGGTCTTGAGCGCCTTTTGCGTGTCGAGGACGAGGTCGGCAATGGAATCGCTCATGATCGGGTCGAGGCCCGTCGTCGGCTCGTCGAAAAGGACGATCTCCGGGTCCATGACAATGGCCCGGGCGAGCCCCACCCTTTTCTTCATGCCGCCGGATAGTTCCGCGGGCATCATCTCCTCGACGTCCACAAGTCCGACCCTGTGGAGCTTCTCGGTGACGATCTTCCTTATATCCTCGTCGTTCAAGTCCGTGTGTTCCTTAAGGGGAAAACCGACGTTCCCGGCTACGGTCATGGAGTCGAAGAGCGCCGCCCCCTGGAAGAGCATCCCGAAGCGTTTCCTCACCTCGTTGAAGTCCCTGTCTCGGAGCGCAGTAAGGTCCTGGTCTTCGAGGAATATCGCCCCTTCGTCGGGCTTAAGGAGCCCGATTATGTGCTTGATGAGGACGCTCTTGCCCTCGCCGGACCTCCCGATGATGACGGTGATCTTGCCCCGCTCTATCTCGAGGTCCACGCCGTCAAGGACCTTTTTGTCTCCGAAAGACTTCCTTAAATTGACAATTTTTATCATATAAACGCGGAACTATCAAGTTTTCGGGCTCAGGAAAGCAACCCGCCAGGCGGTCCATGCGCGGACCGTCAGACCGTAAAAGAGGACATGAGGTAGTCGGAGATGAGTATCATTATCGACCCCATGACGACCGAGCTTGTAGCGGCTCTGCCCACGCCCTCAGCCCCGCCCTTCGCGTAAAAGCCGTTATAGCAGGCGACAAGCGAAGTAATGAGCCCGAAGACTAAGGACTTCGTCAGCCCCGTCACTATATCGTCCATCTGGACGAAGTCTATGGTCCTGCCGATGTAGACGCCGGGGTTTATGCCGAGTAGCTTCACTCCGACGGCGTAGCCGCCGACGACGCCGACGAAGTCGGTGACGATGGTTAGTACCGGGAACATGAGCACCCCGGCGAGCACCCTCGGCACCACGAGGTATTTTATCGGGTTCACGGCCATGGCGAACAGGGCGTCTATCTGTTCAGTCACCCTCATGGTGCCGAGCTCTGTAGCCATGGCGGAGCCTGCGCGGCCCGTGACCATGAGGCCGGTAAGCACAGGCCCGAGCTCTCTGGCCATGGAGAGCGCTACCGTCGGGCCGACGAGGGATTCCGCGCCGAACCTCTTTAAGGCGTTGAAGCTCTGGAGCGCGAGCACCATGCCGGTAAACGACCCCGTGAGTATTACGACGAAGAGCGATTGTACCCCCACGAACTCCATCTGCTTGAATATGTTCCTGAGCTTGATCGGAGGGGTAAAGGCGTAGACAAACGCCGAGACGAGCATTATCGTCATCTGCCCGGCGGCTGTCACGAAGTCCTCGGAGAACCTTCCTAATGTTTCGAGCTGTCTTCTCATATATTGTTTGGGGCGCCTCTAAAAATTGCTCTTTTTCCTGACTGCTCGGCGCAGGGCCAAAGTCTCGAAAGGAGCCTTTGGGCTATATCACTTCCCCAGCCGTTCGATACGGATTTGCCTGTCCGGCCAGGACTGCGTCAGGGTGGGAATAAAAATGCTCACATATTACCATATATGCTCCGCTTTTTATTTTCACCCTTCCTTGACCTCAGAAAAAATATCTAATTTTTAGAGTTAGCCTTCGGATAAGTCGGATAAGTTAGACGTATACGCGCGGGACCCTCGAAGATATGTTGCAGAAGACCTCGTAGCTGATCGTCCCGGTCTTCACGGCTATCTCCTCGGCGGTTATCTCTTCCGTCCCCTGCCTCCCTATTATAACGGCCTCGTCGCCGACCGCAACCCCCGGGACCTCCGTGCAGTCGCACATGGTAAGGTCCATGCAGACCGTCCCTATGAGAGGCGCCCTCCTGCCGTGGATAAGCGCCTCCCCGATGCCGGTGAGTTTTCTGGGCACTCCGTCCCCGTAGCCTATGGGGAGGGTCGCAATGATGCTCTCTTTTCTTGTGGTGAAGCGCCTGCCGTAGCTCACATTAAAGCCGGGCCCGACCTTCTTGAGGTGCAGGATGCGGGTCTTTAAGGTGAGCGCCGGCCTTAAGGTTATCTTTTCCCTGAACGACTCCGCTGGGTACGAGCCGTAGAGCATGATGCCGGGCCTTATCAACCCCAGGTGCGAGTCTTTATAGTCGACGGCCGCGGCGCTGTTCGCCATGTCTATGAAGTCCGGCGTAAAGCCGTAAGACTTTATCACTTCGACGACCTTGAGGAACCGGGCAAGCTGACCTCTGGTGTACTCCTTGTCCTTTGATTCGGCCTCGACGAAGTGGGAGAGGACGGACTCGAGCTTCAGGTTCGATAATGCCTTGAACCCCTCGAAGAACGGAGCGACCTCTTCCGGGAGGAGCCCTATGCGCCCCATGCCTGTGTCTATCTTTACATGTATCTTTTTGGTCACGCCGAGGGCGCGTCCGCGCTCGTTTATCCTTTTGGCCGTCCCGAGGTCGAATACCACGGGGGTGAGGTCGAGGTCGAAGACGTCCTTTATCTGCCCCGCATAGACCCCGCCGAGCACGATGATGTTCCCGTCGACCTTGCCTGCCCGGAGCCGCGCCCCCTCCTCGACGGTCGCGACCCCGAAATAGGCACACCCCTCCAGAGCGAATGCCCGGGCCGCCTCGACATCTCCGTGGCCATAGGCGTTCGCCTTGACGATCGCCATTATCCTTGTGGTGCCGGAGGCCCTTTTTTTGAGCTCCGCGTAGTTAGCTTTAAGCGCCCCGGTGTCTACGACCGCCACGGTCGGCCTCGTCTCCAAAAAAGGGTCCCCCTCTTAACCTTAAAAAAGCAAAATAATCAACTACTTAATAGCACTTAAAGGAATCGGTGTAAAGGGAAAATTGAAAGAGTTAAGCATCCGCTTACTCGCTTTACCTCCATGCGTGCGGTAATTATATGAAGGATAAGGCTTTTTGGCCCTGGACCTGTCTAACCCCTTACTAAATATCCTTTTAATGCCTTTGAGGATTATGTATAATAGCAACAAGCATTTCCGGAGGTTTTTGACCTGCGTGAGTATCCCGTTCCTCGACATCCAGCGCCAGTACGCGAGCCTTAAAGATGAAATAGAGTCGGCGACTTCCGAGGTCTTCAGGGAAGGCGCCTATTCCGGCGGGCCTTTCGTCGATGCATTCGAGGCGGCCTTTGCGTCCTATTGCGGCACTGGGTTCGCGGAAGGCCTGTCCAGCGGCACGGACGCGTTGCACCTCGCGGTCCGCTCCCTCGGCATAGGTCCAGGGGACGAAGTCATTGTCCCGGCGAATACGTTCGTAGCCACCGCCTGGGGTGTTTCCCACGCCGGGGCGACCCCGGTCTTCGCGGACTGCGACCCGGATACATGGACCATAGACCCGTCTTCGATCGAGACGCGCATAACCGGCAAGACAAAAGCCGTCATAGGCGTGCACCTCTATGGACAGCCCTTTGACTTCGACGCAGTTGCTGAAGTCGCGGAGAGGCACGGGCTTTCGGTCATAGAAGACTGCGCCCAGGCCGTGGGCGCGCTCTACAAGGGGAAGAGGGCCGGGGGCCTCGGCGTCGCCGGGTGCTTCAGCTTCTATCCGGGCAAGAACCTCGGGGCCTACGGCGAGGCGGGCGGGATAACTACGAATGAGCGGTCGATAGACGAAAGGGTGAGGTCGCTTCGGAACCACGGCTCGGCAAAAAAATACTATCACGACGAGATAGGCTTCAACATGCGCATGGACGGCATCCACGGCGCGGTATTAAGCCTGAAATTAAAGTATATAGACTCATGGAACGAAAAGAGAAGGGTGATAGCGCGGAGGTATCGCGACGGCATAAGAAATGAGCTCCTTAAGTTCCAGAAGACGCCCGATTGGGCGGTACACGTCTATCACCTCTTCGTGGCAGTGACCGCTGAGAGGGAGAGGTTCAAGAAGTACCTCGAGGAGAAAGGGATATTCCCCGGTATACACTACCCTGTCCCATGCCACCTGCAGAGGGCGTACGCGCACCTCGGGTACAGGAAGGGGGCGTTCCCGAACGCCGAGGCGCTCTCCGTCGGGTGCCTGTCGCTACCGATCTTCCCGGAGCTTACGGACGGAGAGATAGAGGCCGTTATCGAGGCCGCGAACGGGTACGCCGGATGATAGAAGAGTCCGTCCAGGCCTTTATCCCCGCCTTCAACGAGGAGGCGACGATAGGGACCGTCATAGAGAGGACGCACGAGGTCTTGTCCCGGCAC
>JACREV010000172.1 GCA_016218095.1 Deltaproteobacteria bacterium
CCCGAAGTGGAGTTGCACACCGAGGCCGCTCTCTCTCTCGGCATTGTGAACGGCGACTGGGTCAGGGTGTCGTCCCCGCGCGGCGTAATAAGGATGAAGGCGCGCGTGACCGACGACATACACCCGCGAGTGGTAAGCGTCGAGCACGGGTGGTGGTTCCCTGAAAAATCCGGCCCCGAGTTCGGCGTGTTCGAATCCAACGCGAATGTCCTTACGAATAATAAGCCTCCGTATGATCCCGGCTTCGGCTCTTATCAATTGAGGGGCCTACTCTGCAAGGTGGAAAAGGAGAAGAGTTGACGATGGATTCATCGAAGAAGGTCTTTGTCCTCGGCATAGACGGCGCGCCGCAAACGCTTCTTTCGGAGTACGCGGCGGAAGGCATAATGCCGAACCTCAAAAAGATACTCTCAGGCGGCTACAGCCTCCATCAGATGGACGCCTCCATACCGGACGTCTCGTCGACCTCGTGGACCTCGTTCATGACCGGAGTCAACCCCGGAGAGCACGGCATATACGGCTTTATGGAGCTCCTCCCTAATACATACAGGATGGCCTTCCCGAATTACGCCTCCATCAAGGCCCCGGCGCTCTGGGACATCATAGGCGGGACATCGGGCGCGAAGTCATCGACGCTCGCCGATGGATTCAAGGGGCGCGTGCCAAATAGCTTGCGATCTATAGTCATCAATATGCCGGAGACCTTCCCGGCCCCGGCACTGAACGGGGTCCTGACAGCGGGGTTCGTCTGCCCTGACCTCAAGAAGGGGACTTATCCCGACTCCGCCTACCAGTACCTCCGCTCCATAAATTACATCATGGATATCGAGGCCTCGAACGCCTCGGATAAGCCGGACGCCTTTTTCGACGAAGCGCTCCTTGCGCTCAACAAGAGGGCCGAGGCCTTCACGCACTTCATGGACAAGGAAAGGTGGGACCTCTTCATAGGCGTCGTCACGGAGACCGACAGGCTCCACCACTTCTTTTTCGACGCGGCAAGGGAAAAGACCCACAAATATCATGAGAGATTCGTCTTCTTTTACTCGAAGATGGATGATATGATCGGGAGGTTTTTCGAGAGGTTCATGGACGCAACGGGCGGACGCGGTTTGTTCATGACCATGTCGGACCACGGCTTCGCTCCGATAAGGAAAGAGGTCTACCTCAACAGGCTCTTTGTCGAGAAGGGGCTACTGACTTTAGATGCCGCCCGCGAGTACTTCGAGCAGATAGGGCAGGGCTCAAAGGCCTTTGTCATGGACCCCGGCAGGATTTACATCAACCTCGAAGGCAGATATCCCGGCGGCGCTGTTGCGGCCTCTGAAAAGAACGCGGTCGTAAACGAGATAATATCCCTCCTCCTCGACCTAAAGGACAGCGAGGGGAGAGCCGTAATAAAGAGGGTGTTTGAGGCGGCCGAGCTCTACTCGGGGACGGAATCCGGACGCTCCCCCGACCTCGTAGCCATCGGCAACGACGGGTTCGACATAAAGGGCAACATAAAGAAACCCGAAGTCTTCGGGACCTCGCACTTCAGGGGCATGCACACGAGGCACGACGCCCATTGCGTCCTGCCCTCAGGTGTCGCGCTACCCGAAAGGCTTCACATAGAAAACCTCGCAGGCATCATACTCGAGAGATTCATTTAAGGAGCAGATATGGACCATCTTACCGCCCTTGAGAACAAATCGATATTCATAATCCGGGAGGCCTACTACAGGTTCCGGAACATCGCCATGCTCTGGTCCGTGGGCAAGGACTCCACGACGCTCCTCTGGCTCGTCAGAAAGGCCTTTTTCGGCGAGGTCCCTTTTCCGGTCATACACATCGACACGACCTACAAGTTCCCGGAGATGTACAGGTTCAGGGACGAGTACGCGAAGAAGTGGGGGCTTAACCTCATCGTCGGCAGGAACGAAGGGCAGGTAGAGGCTGGCATGGGGCCGGGAAAGGGAACGAAGCTCGACTGCTGCAACGAGCTCAAGACCAACGCGCTTAAGCAGATAATCGAGAAGAACGGTTTCAAGGCGCTTCTGCTCGGCATCAGGCGCGACGAGCACGGGATAAGGGCGAAGGAGAGGGTGTTTTCCCCGAGGGACGAGAACTTCAAGTGGGACTACGAGGACCAGCCCGCGGAGCTCTGGGACCAGTACAAGTCCACGGCCGCCGAGGATAACCACTTCAGGGTCCACCCGATACTCCACATGACCGAGCTCGACATCTGGAAATACATAAGGAGGGAGAATATCCCTCTGACCGAGCTTTACTTGAGCAAGAATGGTAAGAGATACCGCTCGATCGGGTGCGCGCCGTGCTGTAGTCCGATCGACTCTAACGCGTCGAATGTCGACGAGATAATAGCCGAGCTCGAGTCCTCGCACACCTCCGAGCGCGCCGGAAGGGCGCAGGACAAGGAGGACGCGTATACGATGCAGAAGCTCCGGTCCCTGGGATACATGTAAGCAGGCCTTCAATTGAGTCCGTCTGCTTTGTCGGCATCAAAGCCCGTCTCTGAGGGGTACAAAAAAGTACGCCTCGCATCCGGGGCTTATTTGAAACCTGAACAAATCATGTTTTTTCGGTAATTGCCATGGGGGAGAAGATGGAAGAAAGATCTTTGCACATCGTCATCGTCGGCTCGGTCGACCACGGAAAGTCTACCCTCATAGGCAGGCTCTTCTTTGATACCGGTTCGCTGCCGCCCGAGAAGCTCGAAGAGGTAAAGAGGGTCTGCGAGGAATTGGGCCGCCCCCTTGAGTTCGCGTATGTGATGGACAACCTCGAAGAGGAGAGGACGAGGGGCATAACCATCGACATCGCCCACACCTTCTTCACGACCCCCAAGAGGAAGTACGTAATAATCGACGCGCCGGGGCACAAGGAGTTCCTCAAAAACATGATAAGCGGCTCATCCCAGGCAGAGGCCGCCATCCTTCTTGTCGAGACGACGAGAGGCATACAGGAGCAGACGCTCCGCCACTGTTACATACTGAGCCTCCTCGGAATAAAGCAGGTCGCGGTGACGGTGAACAAGATGGATCTGGCAGGGTACTCGGAGGCCGTATTCCTCGACCTTAAGAAGCGCATAGAAGAGGTGACCGCCAGGTACGGCATCACGCCCTCGTACATCGTCCCGATTTCCGCGATGGAGGGGGAGAACGTCGCCAGGAGGAGCGAGAAGCTCTCCTGGTACAAGGGGCCGACCATGCTTGAGGCGCTCGATTCCTTCGAGGCGACGAAGATCGAGGAGAAGGGCGCGAGGTTCCCCGTGCAGGACATCTATGAGGCAAATGGTCAAAAGCTGATCGCGGGGCGCATCGAGGCCGGGACATTGAGAGAAGGGCAGGAGCTATGGGTCCTTCCCGGAAAGTCGAAGGCGAAGGTCGCAGGCATAAAGAAGTATCTTGAGCCTGACCTTAAAGAGGCGCGTGCAGGCGAGTGCGTCGGCCTCGTCCTCGAAGGCGCGGATGTGAAGAGGGGCGATATCCTATCCGAGAGCCTCGCCCCATCGATCACTACAACGGTCCACGCTAACATCTTCTGGATGATCGACAAGGAATACAGGCTGGGGATCCCGCTCACCTTCAAATGCGCTACACAGGAGGCGAGGGGGAAGATAGAGAGGATCAGGAGGAGGTTCGACCCGGCCTCCGAAAAAGAGGCGGTAACCGACTCCGACAGGATCAGCCAGGCCGAGGTCGCCGAGGTCGATATTACCTTGAGCGCGGAAGTTGCGATAGAGAGGTTCTCGGACATCCCCGAGCTCGGCAGGTTCGTCCTCGAACACGAGGGGCATCCGGTGGCCGGGGGGATAATCATATAGCAGCCCGGCGAGGTTTCCAGCCTCTTTTTAAAAAAAGATATTTAGCACAGGATGTTTTTAACAAAAAGGCGGTGTCTTACCCCGCCTTTTTTCCATTCACCCCGTCTTCCTGAAAAACCAGTTTCTGAAGAACGATACCCCTTCCGTGAAGACGGAGCCTGTGTCGGGCGAGAGCATCTCGAACAGGTTCTCCTCTATGATGGTCCTCTCCGGGTCGAGCAGTCTATCGTTGAGGAGCTTCAATACGCTCAAGTCATCGAAGTACGCACCCATGCTGTGTCTCTTGAGCCTGTGGGAGCCGTTGTCCGCAAGGCCGTTCAGATAATCCACAAGCCCTTCAGGGGAACCAAGCCTCCCCGTCTCCACCGCGTTCTCTAACCCAAGGTGCTCGGCAAGCAAGCTCGCCCTTACGCGCCTTATGGACCTTGCAAGCCTGCGGTTGCGGAGGGACGTTGCCTCGAACGAGATGTTGAGCTCGGAGTCCAGCCCCATCGACCTGTTCGTGGCGTTGGCCGAGCCGATGGTCATGAACCTGTCGTCGACTATCAGTACCTTCGAGTGTATGTAGACGGGGACCTCTCCCTCGTCCGGGCCTCTCGCGGCCGGGTAGTAGACCCCCATCGAGTGGCCGTATTCCCGTGCAAATGACTTGAGCGAGTTTAAAAGCCTCGATTGCGTCACGCCGATGGAGACCTCCTCCATTATGCCGTGAGGGCGGTCGGGCAGTATTATGACGACCTCCAGCTTCGGCCTCGGCGCCTCCTCCATCCTCTCCATGAGCGCGAGGAATACCGCGTAGGAGCTGAGGTACTGGTTTTCGATGAAGACGAGTCGCTCGGCGGCCTTAATGGCGTCGATGTGGAGGCGGCGGATCTCCCTGACCTCCTTCTGGGGCGAGGGGAGCGTCTGCGCCTGCGTAAGGGAGAGCGCCGCGCGTGAGGCCGGTATCTCGATGCCCTTCGAGCCTGCCGGAAGGAGGAAGCCGTCGTCCGGGCCGTCAGGCTCGATCTCGGTGCCGGTGGAATCCCTCCAGCGCGCGGCGAAGATAGCGGCGAGGTCGTTAACGAGCGGGCCCGTGACGTATGACTGGGTGTCATGGTAAGGCTCGTAGCCCCTGCCGTCCGGGTTTACGCGCTCTTTGCTCTCCACGTTATGGTATCTGTCGTCCCACCTCCCGGAGCAGATGTCCATGCCGCCGAGGAAGGCGATGGAGCGGTCTATTACAACGAACTTCTGGTGCTGGCTCGCTCCTATGGGGTGGCGGCTGTCGAACCTGAAAAAGAGGCGCTCGTTGGTCGACCAGTTGAAGACCCACTCCTGCATCCATTGGCGTTCGAGCATGAAGATGAGGCTGAAGTCCCAGGCGAGGATGTAGACCCTCAATCCCTTTCTCTCCCTGCAGAGTCCGTCGAGGAAGCTTAAGAACGGGTATCTCCCGCCGTGTCTCCGCGCGTCTGCGCCGCGTAGCAACGCGACCTCGCTGTCGAACTGCCAGCCCGAGATGAGGATCTGCCTTTTGGCGTTCCGCGCAGCGAGGTAGAAGGCGCGGTAATACTCCTCGCCGTCGATGAGGAGCCCCGCCTCGCCTACGCGGAGAAAGGCGCGGCAGTTCTCGCCTGGCTTCAGGATGCGCCTCACGGGCGCCTCCACGAGTCGACTATGCGATTGAGAAGTCCGCTATGAGCGGCAGGTGGTCCGAGGCCTCGGCGGTCCTGTGCGTGCGCGGTACGTCCACGCGCTCTACGCAGAGGCCGGGGCTCGCGAATATGTGGTCGATCCTCGCGAACGGGAGCCTGCTCGGATAGGTGGAAAGGGGCTTTGCGCCTTTTATCGACAATTGGACGTCCGAAAGGGCCTTTGAAAACCTCCTGTAGACGGACGAGAAGGGGAGCGTGTTCATGTCCCCGCAGATGACGAACGGCTGGGCGCACCCTGAATGAGACGCCCAGTCGCACCCCAGCAGCGCCTCTGCCTGCAGGCGCCGCTCCCTCCAGTGCAGCCCCAGGTGGGTGTTTATGATCTGAAGGTCCGCCCCCCCTATGTCCACCGACGCCCAGAGCGCGCCTCTGGACTCGAGGCTTATCCACCTGAACGTAGGTAGCGGTCCCGCCCGGACGAGCCTCGACGGGAGCCTGCTCAAGATCGCAATCCCGTACTTCTCCTCCTCCACCTCCATCGCGGCGTGAAAGTGGAAGTCCATCTCGAGGTACTTGGCGATCTCCCTGGCCTGATGTGCGTGGTTCGTGCGGGCCCTGTTGGCGTCGAGCTCCTGGAGGGCGACGATGTCCGGCGAGTAGCGCGCTATTATATCGGCTATCCTGTACGGGGATATTATCCCGTCCGACCCGATACAACTGTGCGCGTTGTATGTCATTATGCGGATTTTTGCGGCCATTTTCGACAGAAGTTACATTCATATTATACATGGGAAATGGCGCCTTACTCAAGGGATAATAGCGTCTGATTTCGTTTGCGAAAAGAAAAACGGGTGCTAACCTCAATTGAGGGCCCCGGGACCGTCCGCGATCTTCAGCCGTTCACTTCAACGCCCAGGCCTCTGCCGCGCCGCGCCGGGCCCGGAGAGCATATGAAAAAAAGGCTCGCGGTCTTTGCCGCCCTGATAGTCGTCTTCCTCTGGCTCCGGTATACCGTACTCGCCGAATATCTCACCTTCGAGTCCGTCATGGAGAGCGGCGGGCTAGCGAGGGCCTTCGCCGAACGGCACGTCGCTCTGACTTCAACTGTATTTCTTATCCTGTATATCTCAATGGGCTTTCTCCTCCCGGGGATGATCGCCCTCACCATAATGGGCGGCTTCATCTTCGGGGCGGCGCTTGGGACCTTCCTTTCGCTCGCCGGCGCGGTATCGGGAGCGTCCCTGGCCTTCTGGTTCGCGCGCGCCTTCGCGGGCAAGCGCCTCCAGAAGGCGTACGCCAAAGAACTCAAGACCTTCAACACGGAATTCGAGAGGAACGGCTTTTTGTACCTTTTTACGCTCCGCGTCCTCCCGGTCTTCCCTTCGTTCATGGTGAACTTCTTCGCGGGGTTCACGAGGATCCCGTTCATGGTCTTTTTCTGGGCGACGCTGCTCGGGTCGGCCCCTGGCGCGGCGGTCTACGCCTTTGCCGGAAGCAGGCTCAGGACCAAGGGCTTAAGCGCCGAGGTCTACGCGGTCAGGGTCATTACCGTCTTTACCCTTATTACCGTATTAATGCTTGTGCCCGCCGCGTACAGGCATTTCAAGGGGCGCAGGCGCGGGGACCGCCGAGGGCTTTGAGCACCCGTCCCGCCGGATCATCGATGCCCTGTCCTCTTTGCTCCATCTGTAAAGTATACACCTCGTCTCGAAACCGGCCCCGGCGCACCTGCGTCCGCGCACCCTTGACAAACCCAAATCCTGATATAAGTTTAGAGCAAGGGGTACAATGGTCGTCGAAGCGATTGTTACGGCCTGTATCAGGCCTTCAGCATAGATGCTCCAAGCGATCCGAAAATTTTTTCCGTCGCGCCGCAAGGGCTTTTTACCCCAGCCTTTAGTCCCGTCGTTTTAAAAATTGTGAAAAAACCTGCCCCATACGTCGTCGGCATCCCTTTAAGGAGGCAGCCGTGGGTAAGCATATTTTGATAACTGGCGGCGCGGGTTTTATCGGCTCTCATCTTGCCGATGAGCTCCTAAGAAAAGGCCACAGGGTAAGGGCGCTCGACAACCTTTCCCGGCAGGTGCACGGAAGCGCGCGGGAAAGGCCCGAGTACCTCGACCCTGAGGTCGAGCTCGTCATCGGGGACGTGAGGGATAGAGACGCGGTTTCCCGCGCCCTTTCCGGCGTTGACGCGGTTTTTCACTTCGCCGCGGCCGTCGGCGTCGGACAATCGATGTACGAGCTCGACATGTACGCCGACGTGAATACAAGGGGGACCGCGGTCCTCCTCGAGGAACTGATAAAAAGGCCGGTCGAGCGGCTCCTCGTCGCTTCCAGCATGTCCGTATACGGCGAGGGGCTCTATTCGCGGCCCGACGGGTCGATCGATGAGCGCGCGGCGAGGTCCGTAGAGAGTCTTAAGCGCGGCGAGTGGGAGGCGCTCGACCGCGACGGCGGGAGGCTTACGCCGGTGCCCACGCCGGAGTCCAAAACTCCCTCGCTGACATCGGTCTACGCGCTCACAAAGTACGACCAGGAGACGGTCTGCCTCATGACCGGCAAGGCCTACGGGATCCCGACCGTGGCCTTGAGGTTCTTTAACGCCTACGGCGAGAGGCAGTCCGCGTCGAACCCGTACACCGGGGTGCTGGCGATATTCGCCTCGCGCCTCCTTAACGGCAAGGCGCCGCTCATATACGAGGACGGTCTGCAGATGAGGGATTTCGTGAGCGTCAAGGACGTCGCGCGCGCGTGCGTGCTCGCCCTCGAGAGCCCTTCCGCCCCAGGAAACGCCATCAACGTCGGGAGCGGCAGGAGGTATGCCGTGATAGAGGTCGCCGGACTCATGTCGCGGGTCTTCGGGACGGAGATAACCCCCGAAGTGACCGGCAAATGCCGCGTCGGCGACATCCGCCACTGCTTCGCCGACATAACGCTCGCAAAAAAAGCCCTCGGGTACGAGCCGGAAGTCACGCTTGAAGAGGGAGTGAGAGAACTCCGTTCGTGGCTCGACGGCAGGGCCGTCTTCGACAGGTCCGCCGAGGCGAGCGCCGAGCTCTCATACAGGGGACTCACGCTTTAGGAAAGACAGATGAGATATGCGCTGATAAACCCACGGTGGGAGTACGAGGGCTCGGTCTACTTCGGGTGCAGGGAGCCGCACCTCGCCCTCGAGCTCGGGTACGCACGGGAACTGCTCCGGCGCGAAGGGCATGACGCGGCATTGGTCGACGCGCACCTCCTTAGGCTCGGCACGGAGGACGTGCGCCGGATACTCGAAGACTTCCGGCCCGACTTCACCATCGTCCTTACGGCCCCCACATACCTTTTCTGGCGATGCCCGCAACCCGAGCTCAAGGTCCCGAGGGACCTCATATCGGCCATAAGCGGCCAGGCCGGCAGGGTCGTCGCCATAGGCCCGCACGGTTCCGCGACCCCGGTGCCGGTCTTAAAGAAGCTCGGCGCGGATATCGTCGTCATGGGCGAGCCCGAGGAGATACTCCCGAAACTTGCCAGGTCGAGCGACCTTAAGGGCGTGCCGTCGATCTGTTTCAGGGACGAAGGTGCGGTCCGCATACAGGGCAGGCCCAATGAGACGGATATCGCGGCGCTCCCGGCGCTTTCATGGGAGAGCGAACTGTTGAAGAGGCACCAGCACCACCACCATCGTTTCGATTCCACGCCTGAGAGCCCCGGCGCGGAAATGGAGACATCGAGGGGGTGCCCGTACTCCTGCACCTTCTGCGCCAAGGCAGACTTCAGGAACAGGTACAGGAAGAGGCCCTTGCCGACGGTCTTGAAGGAGCTCGATTCTCTCATGAGCTCCGGGGTCTCGTACGTCTACTTCATAGACGAGATATTCATGCCCGACGAAAGGCTCCTTAACGCGCTCGCCGAAAGGGGCGTGAAGTTCGGCATACAGACGCGGATAGACCTCTGGAAGACGGATACGCTCGAGCTCCTCGGACGCGCAGGGTGCGTCTCCATCGAGGCCGGGATAGAGTCGATAACCGAGCGGGGGAGGTCCCTTCTCGGCAAGAGGTGCGAGCGGACGACCGACGAGCTCGTGAACCTCCTTGTCGTGGCAAGGAACTTCGTCCCGTTCGTGCAGGCGACACTCATCGCAACCGTTGCGGACGACCCGGAGATGGTAGAAAACTGGCGGGCGTGCGCCGAGAGGCTCGGCATCTGGGCCAACTCTCCGGTGCCCCTTTTCCCTTACCCAGGGACAGAGGAGTACCGCAAAAGATGGGGGATCCCGGATTCGGCCGCGTGGGAGCGCGCCCATGAGTATTATCTCTCCATATATAAGGGGGGGAGCGGCATACAGGCGAAGACCCCGACACCTTTGAAGGAGCTTGAGCGCACCGAATGAAGACAAACCTGAGATCGATACTCATGACCGCCGACGCAACGGGAGGCGTATGGGCCTATTCGCTCGAGCTCGCGCGCTCGCTCGGTCCTTCCGGGGTCTCGGTGACCCTCGCCCTCATGGGCCCTCCCGCGTCAGCCTCCCAGAGGAGGGACGCGGCCGGGATACCGAACCTCGATCTCGTTGAGACCGCCTTCAGGCTCGAATGGATGGAGGAGCCGTGGGAAGACGTAAGCCGCGCCGGGGACTGGCTTCTCGGCCTCGAAGAGGACCTTTCGCCCGACGTGGTGCACCTTAACGGCTACGCCCAAGCCTCCGCCGGGTTCAAGGCCCCTGTGCTCATCGCGGCGCATTCGTGCGTCCTCTCGTGGTGGGAGGCGGTAAAGGGCGGGGAGCTCCCCGCACAGTGGGAGCGGTACAGGGAAGAGGTGTCGAAAGGCATCCAGTGCGCCGATATGATAGTCGCGCCGACTAACGCGATGCTCCGGTCAATATACCGGAACTACTACGTCCGGTCTTCGTGCAGGGTGATATGCAACGGCAGGAGCCCGTCGCTCTTCAGCCCCGGCCCAAAGGAGCCGTTCGTCTTTACGGCGGGCAGGCTATGGGACGAGGCGAAGAACATAAGGGCGTTGTCAAAGGCCTCTGCCGTAATTCCGTGGCCTGTCTACGCGGCGGGCGAGGGCGGGAGCGGCAGAGAAGGCGAGGGGATCGAGAGCCTCGGCAGGCTCTCCGAAGGGGAGGTGGCCGATCACATGTCGCGCGCCTCCATATTCGCGCTCCCCGCGCTCTACGAGCCCTTCGGCCTCTCCATACTCGAGGCCGCTCTATCCGGGTGCGCGCTCGTCCTCGGCGACATACCGTCCTTGAGGGAGATATGGGGAGACGCCGCGGTCTTCGTCGAGGCGCAGAACGCCTGCGCTTTGGGCGACACCATTGGGGCTCTCATACGCGACAGGGACGCCCTCGCGGAATTTTCAGCGCGCGCTTTCTTAAGGGCGCGGAACTTTACGCCCGAGGCCGCCGCCGCCGGATACGTCTCGGCTTACGAACGGCTCTTGATGGACAGGGCGCCGGTCAATGGAAAGGGCGCGTACACAAGATGCGTATCGTGATGTTCTATCATTCGCTCCTTTCGGACTGGAACCACGGCAACGCGCACTTCCTCCGGGGGGTGGTGTCGGAACTGCTCTCGAGGGGGCACGACGTGGCGGTCTACGAGCCGAGGGACTCCTGGAGCTTCAATAACCTCGTCCTTGAGCACGGCTACGGGCCCGTCGACGAGCTCCTCCTCGTTTTTCCATGGCTCCGGAGCAACAGATACGAACTTGAAAAACTTGATCTGGACCGCGTCCTCGACGGCGCCGGCATGGTCATCGTGCACGAGTGGAACTCCCCGGAGCTCATCCGGAGAGCCGGGGAGTACAGGAAGTCGAACCGGGGTTTCAGGCTCTTTTTTCACGACACGCACCACAGGTCCGTAACGAGCCCGTTCGAGATGGAGGCCTTTGACCTCTCCGGCTACGACGGCGTCCTCGCCTTCGGCGAGACGGTCAAGGACATATACCTGCGCCGAGGCTGGGCCGAGAGGGCCTGGACCTGGCACGAGGCCGCGGACACGAGGGTCTTCTATCCAACGGAGCGCATGGAGCCCGACGGCGACCTCGTCTGGATAGGAAACTGGGGCGACGGAGAGAGGACAAGGGAGATAGACGAGTTTATAACCGGACCCGCGCGTTCTTTGGGACTGAGGGCGAGACTCCACGGGGTCAGGTATCCGTCGGAGGCCGTATCAGTCCTTGAGTCCGCCGGGATCGAGTACGGCGGCTGGGTGCCGAATTACGCTGTCCCCGAGGTCTACGCGAGGCACAAATTCACGATGCACGTACCGAGGAGGCCTTACGCCGAGTCGCTCCCCGGCATACCGACGATAAGGGTATTCGAGGCGCTCGCCTGCGGGATGCCGCTCCTCTCCGCCCCATGGGAGGACAGCGAACGCCTCTTCTCTCCGGGAAAGGACTTTCTCGTCGCGAGGAACGGCGAGGAGGCAAGGAGGGCCATGCGGGACCTCGCGAACGACCCGTCGATGAGGCGGGAGCTCGCTTCAAACGGGCTCGGCGCGATAGAGAAGAGGCACACGTGCGCCCACAGGGTCGATGAGCTCCTGGGCATTTACGCGGGGCTTAACATGGTCCATCCAGGGGGTGCATGGGCGTGAAGACGGCCTTTTTCGGCTCGAGCCTCGTTTCCGCCTACTGGAACGGGGCGGCCACATACTACAGGGGCATTATAAGGTGCCTCGACGCGCTCGGGTACAGGACGACATTTTATGAGCCCGACGCCTACGGGCGCCAGGCGCACAGGGATATCAACGACCCCGAGTGGGCGCGCGTCTTCGTATACGAGAACAGCGTTGAGGGTCTTTCAAAGGCGCTCGAGGACGCGAAGGACGCGGATATTATCATTAAGGCGAGCGGGGTCGGCGTATTCGACGAGAAGCTCGAAAGACTTGTCCTTGATATCAGAAAGCCGGGCGCGAGGGCTGTCTTCTGGGACGTCGACGCGCCGGCGACGCTTGACAGGGTCCACGAGGACCCGAGGGACCCGTTCAGGCCGCTTATCCCGCGCTATGACTTCGTCTTTACCTACGGCGGCGGCGACCCGGTCGTGAAGGCTTACAGGTCCTTAGGGGCGCGCTCCTGCGTCCCTGTCTACAACGCGCTCGACCCCTCGACGCACTTCCCGGTATCCCCGGACAAGAGGTTCGGCTGTGATCTCGGCTTTCTGGGCAATCGCCTGCCGGACAGGGAAATGAGAGTGCGCGACTTTTTCTTCGGCGCGGCCTCTCGTCTCCCCGAGAGGAGGTTCATCCTCGGCGGCAACGGCTGGGACGAGCCGTTCCTGCCTAACGTCCACTACCTCGGCCACATCTACACCGTGGACCACAACGCGTTCAACTCGACCGCGAACGCGGTACTTAACATCAACAGGGAATCGATGGCGCGCTACGGTTTCTCCCCTCCGACAAGGGTATTCGAGGCCGCCGGGGCCTCGGCGTGCGTCATCACGGACGCGTGGGAGGGGATCGGGCTCTTCCTCGAGCCTGGCCGGGAGGTCCTTGTGGCGAGGAACGGGGACGAGGTCGCCGAGATCGTAAAGGCGTTAAAGCCCGGGGAGGCGGCGGGGATCGGCCGCGCCGCGCACGAGCGTGTTATGAGAGAGCATACGTACGCGCAAAGGGCCCGCGTGGTTGACGCGATATTCAAGGGCTGATGAATACGGCTCGAAAAGGGGCGTAAAAGATGGCGTTTAGTCCAAGGCTCGACATCGTAATGCTCGGATTATCGATAACGTCGTCGTGGGGGAACGGGCACGCGACCACCTACAGGGCGCTTGTCCGCGAGCTCGTCTCCCGCGGCCACAGGGTGCTCTTTCTGGAGAGGGACAAGCCCTGGTACGGCTCGAACAGGGACATACCTGGGCCGGGCTACGGCTCGATAGAGCTCTACTCGTCGATCGATGACTTGAGGTCCAGGTTCGGCGAAAACATAAGGACCGCCGACTTCGTGATGGTCGGCTCCTATGTCCCTGAAGGCGCGCTCGTCGGCGAATGGGTCCTTAAGACCGCGAAGGGCACGACCGCATTCTACGACATAGATACCCCGGTGACGCTATCGAAGCTCAAGGCCGGCGGGGCCGAGTATCTTATCTCCCGGCTCATACCGGAATACGACATCTATCTCTCGTTCACCGGAGGGCCGATGCTGCGGACGATCGAGGATCTCGGCTCACCTATGGCGCGTCCGCTCTACTGCTCTGTCGACCCCGAGCTCTACTCGCCCGACGAGGTCGAAAAAAGATGGGACCTGGGCTACATCGGCACATACAGCGCCGACAGGCAGTACGCTCTCGACGATCTCATGCTCGAGCCCGCGAGGAAACTGACGGACGCGAGGTTCGTGATCGCGGGGCCGCTCTATCCTGAACATATCTCATGGCCCGGCAACGCCGATAGGATAGACCACCTCCCGCCCCCGGAGCACAGGGGTTTCTACAACTCCATGAGGTTCACGATGAATCTCACGAGGGCCGACATGGTAAGGGCCGGGTACTCGCCGAGCGTAAGGCTCTTCGAGGCCGCGGCCTGCGCCACCCCTATAATCACCGATTACTGGAGGGGGCTTGAGGCGTTCTTCGAACCTGGGAGAGAGATACTTGTTTCCGGCTCCGCCGCTGATACCGTTCTTTTCTTGCGGGAGATGGACGACAGGGCGAGAAAGAGGCTCGGCGAGCGTGCAAGAAGGCGCGTGCTTGAGCGCCACACGGCGCTCCACAGGGTCGATGAGCTCGAGTCCTATATAGATGAGTCTTACGGGTCGAGGGCCGAAAGAATGGTCTATATGAAGGCGGGTGAAGGGGAATGAAGCTCGTCGTCTTCGGCCTCTCCGTAAGCTCCTCATGGGGCAACGGACACGCGACCATCTGGCGGGGGCTCCTCAAGGCCCTGCACCAGAGGGGGCACAGGACGGCATTCTACGAGAGGGACGTCCCGTATTACGCGAGCCACAGGGACCTTACGCATGACGAGTCCTTTGACTTGCGTCTCTACGGGGAGTGGGATGAGGTCAGGGGCGAGGCGCGGGGAGAGCTTGCGGACGCCGACGCCGCGATAATCACGTCGTATTGCCCGGACGCGATCGAGGCCTCCGCGCTCGCGCGTTCATTAAATATCCTGAGCGTATTCTACGACCTCGACGCGCCGGTGACGATAGCCGCTCTCCGCGATGGGAAAAGGCCGTTCTACATCGGAGCGGACGGCCTCGGAGGTTACGGCGTGGTCTTGAGCTACACCGGGGGCACGGCGCTTGCCGCATTGAGGGCAGAGCTTGGGGCGAAGAGGGTCTATCCGCTCTACGGGTCGGTCGACCCCGGCCTGCACAGGAATGCCCCGGAGGTAGACGAGTTCAGGGCCGACCTCTCATATCTCGGGACATACGCCGAGGACAGGCAGAAGGCGCTCTTTGAGCTCTTCATAGAGCCGGCTAAAAGGCTCCGGGAAAAGAGATTTTTGATCGGAGGGTCACTTTACCCCGAGGGGTTCCCCTGGGCGGAGAATATCTTTTTCGTGAGGCACGTGCCTCCCCCGGCGCACCCGGCGTTCTATTCGTCATCCGCTTCCACGCTCAACGTGACGAGGGGGGCTATGGCCGCCATGGGCTGGTGTCCTTCGGGGAGGCTGTTTGAAGCCGCGGCGTGCGCCACGCACATCATCTCCGACAATTGGCCGGGGCTAGAAGAGTTTTTTACCCCCGGAGAGGAGATAACCGTCGCGGGCTCGGCGAACGACGTCGTCGAGGCGCTCGGGATGGATGAGGCGAAGAGGCAAAGGATAGCTGAGGCGGGGAGGGCGCGCGCTCTCAAGGACCACACCGCTCTTAAGCGGGCAATCGAGCTTGAAGGAATACTCGGCGCGCATATTTAGAAAAGGAAAAGGCCATGTGGGGGATAATACCGGCCGCAGGGGCGGGATCGAGGATACAGCCGCTTGCGTTCTCAAAGGAGCTCCTGCCGGTCGGGTCCAGGGTAGAGGACGGCATCGAGAGGCCTA
>JACREV010000173.1 GCA_016218095.1 Deltaproteobacteria bacterium
AAGCTCGCCTCCGACGCTCTCCCCGTGCTACTACGGCATAGACACCCCGAGGCGCGAGGACCTCATCGCGGCGAGGCAGACGGTGGAAGATATAAACGAGTACATCACATCCGACACGCTCGGTTACTTGAGCGTCGAGGGGCTGTATCAGGCCGTCGCGGACGCGGGCGGGAGTTTCTGCGACGCGTGCTTTACCGGAAGGTATCCGGTTGATATAATAAGCGAGCAGAGCGCGCCTCAACTCGCGCTCTTCAAATAGAAGCAACAGAAGGAGGCAGAAAGCCGTGAGAAGGTTCACAATACCCGTTTTTCTGGCCATTGTCTTTTTGACGGTCTTATCCGCGGGTTCATACGCGGAGACGAAACCCCCGGCCCCGGATGATGACGAGCTCCAGATAGAGGAGGAGCTGAAGAAGGAGGGCGCGAAAAAGCCCGTGACCAAAGAGGACCTGCCGCCGATAGACATGGTCTACGTCAAAGGCGGCTGTTACGACATGGGCGACTTCGAGGGCAACGGGGACGAGGACGAGAGGCCCGTGCACGAGGTCTGCGTGAACGACTTCTATATCTCCGATACCGAGGTGACGCAGGAGCTCTTCGAGAAGGTCATGGGGTTCGTCCCTTCCATGCTCTATAACCCGACGATGCCGAGGAACCCGAAGGACCCCGTCACGTACGTCAACTGGTTCCTCGCCAACCAGTTCATCAAGAAGCTCAACACCATAACCAAGGGCTACTACAGGCTCCCCACGGAGGCCGAGTGGGAGTACGCGGCGAGGAGCGGCGGCAAGACAGAGAGGTGGTCCGGGTTCAACAACGAGGCCGAGGTCGGGTCATACGCCTGGTTCGCTGACAACGCGGATTTCAAGCTGCAGAACGTGAAGACCAGGAAGCCGAACGGGCTCGGGCTCCATGACATGTCCGGCTCCATCTGGGAGTGGGTCGAGGACAACTTCGACTTCGACTACTACGAGTTGTCCCCCAAAAAAGACCCGTACGGGGCCGAGTTCTCTCTCTATAAGGGAGTCCGCGGCGGGTCCATCGCCGACGGGCCCTTTAAGCTCCGCACCACTTACAGGTATGCGCTCGAGCCATCGAGGCGCATGATCAACGTAGGGCTAAGGCTCGCTGAATAAACCAGACCGGAGGGGCTTGATGGTGAAATCCGCGCGGGCCGCATGGCGCACAATACGGGCGGCCCTTATCCTCGCTCTTCCGGTCCTCTTTCTCCTCGCCGGTTGCGCGGCAAAGACGCCGACCGCGGAGGAGGCGTACCTGAGGGTGCTGAACGCATGGACGAGAGGCGTGAAGGTCTACGAGGGCCTCGAGACGAAGCTCTACGCCTCCGCCACCTTCAAGTCCGCCGGTTTCAGGGACGCCTACATCGAGCGCTACGTAAAGGGCAACCAGCTCGATGAAGGCTACGCGAACGCCCTGAGAGAGAGAGAGGCCGAGCTCTCCGAGAAGTTCAACGAGTTCTTTTTTACAGCCTACACCCCGGTCGATAAGTGGAACGACTTCGCGGAGAGCGACTCCATCTGGAAGGTCTACCTCGAGGACGACAAAGGCGCGCGCCTTCAGCCCGTCTCGATTGCGAAGCTCGATGCGTCCGACCCGCTCCTCCGTGAGTTCTTTCCGTACATGGACCTCTGGAGTTCGGCCTACACCATAAAGTTCCCCAAATACTCGGAGACCGGGACCGAGCCGATACCGAACGCCGACACGAAGTCGATGCGGCTCGTCGTCACCGGCGTCCTCGGAAAAGGCGAGCTCACATGGAAGTTCGGCGAGTAGCGCCATCCCTCATCCCCATAATCTTTTTGGTCCTCATCCTGCCTTCCATTTCGCACGGCTCCGCCGGTTTTTTAGAGTCCATCTCCGGCGCGGTCTTCCTTAAGACCAAGGCTACAGGCAAATGGGCCCCGGCGGACAAGGGCGCGGCCGTAGAGGCCGGAGACCGCGTAAAGACAGGCGAGGACGGCAGGGCCTTATTGAAACTCTCCGACGGCTCGAAGCTCACAATAGCCAACCTTACAGAGCTCGAGATAAGCGGCTATTCGCTGAAGAGGTCCGAGAGGTCCGCGTCGTTCTTTCTCTCATCCGGCAAGATGAGGGCCGTGGTATCGAAGTTCGGAGGCAGGTCGGACTTCCGGGTAAAGACCCCGACCGCGGTGTCAGGCGTCAGGGGCACCGATTTTATAGTCATGAACCAGGGCGAGGCCAATGTCCTTTTCGGCGAGGGGGGGAGCGTAGAAGTAAGGGGAGAGGCGGGTAAACCGGTCGCACTTAAGCCTGCCCAGATGACGGAGTCGACCGCGGGGTCCGAGGCCCTCTCGCCGATCAAGGTCGAGTCCGGCACCGCGCTCGCGGAGGCGAGGGCGGACCTCGAGGCCGCGACCGACATTGATGCCCCGGTGGCATGGGAGCGCTTAAGAAACCTGCCCGACCTCCTCGCGAGGTGGAACCTCAACTACGGACACTACCTCGCCGATTCCAGGCGTTTCAAGGAGGCGCTCGACGTATTCGAGATAGCCTTCGACCTGACTATTCTCCCCGGCATAAAGGCCGAGTCGAGGCTTCATCGGGGGACCGTCTATTCCAGGAACCTGAACGAGCCGAAAAAGGCGGTCATTGAGTACATGGCGGTCATCGACGAATACAACGTCGAGCCGTTCCTGGAGAACGCCGTCTATTCCGCGGGGCTCATAAAGATGGAGCTGAAGGAAAACGACGAGGCGCTTGGATTCTTCAGGCGCTATATCGCCGATTATCCGGCGGGCTCGCACAGGTCGACGGTAGAGATATTCATAAGGGAGCTGGAGCGCTGAGTCTCCATTGGGCTCTATCATCTGTACCATCACAGGGGCTTAAGTGAAGAGCCTTCTGATCATCTTTTCAGTCCTGATTGTTTTCGCGGGGACGGCCGTTGCCGCCACACTTGTCCTCCAAGGCGATATCTCGGACGAGGTCGAGGTCACGCACTCGCGTTCGTTCAAGCCCGTCGATGGACGCCTCGACTCCCTCTCGTTCAGGTTCTACAACCCGTCCGATTTTAAATCAGGGGCGATGAACCAGCGAGTCTCGGCCCGCAAGGTCTCATACGCCCCGGAGCCGGAGAGAGTCCGGACCGAAAGGGATTCGTTCGGCAATTCTTTCACCGTCGTCGAGTGGAAGGGCCTTGTAAACGAAGCTACGGTGACGGAGACCTACAGGGTATCCGTTTCGATTGAGTTGAACGAGGCGGGGAGCCTTGGACCGTTCCCGTTACGCTCAAAGGAGATACCGGAGGAGGCGGCGAGGTTCTTGAATACTTCCCCGCTCGTCGAGACCGGCGACGCAGACATAAAAAAACTCGCCTCAACGCTCGCGGCAGGCGCCGCTACCGAGCAGGCGGCCGTCGACGCGATACTCAACTGGGTGGTCGATAACGTAAAGTACAGGTCGCCTGTCAGTGACTACGGCGCGGCGCGGACCCTTGCGACGAGAGAGGGCAACTGCCAGAACTTCTCGCACTTGGCAATCGCCCTTTTACGGTCCGTCGGCATCCCGGCCCGGATAGCCGGTGGAGTGTCTCTCGGAAGACCCTGGAAGGTGCCTGTCGAAGGCGGCCACCTCGTCCAGTCCATAGGGCAGGGAGGGCACGCCTGGATGGAGGTCTGGTACCCGGACCTCGGCTGGGTCCCGTATGACGCTCAGCAGAGCAGGCTTTTTGTCGGGCCCCGCCACATAAGGCAGACCGCCGGCATGGACTCGATCGACATAAACGACTCCTGGCGGGCCTCCCCGAAGCTCCCGCGCTTCAGCGAAAACATCTCAGCCGAGTATCTGCGGGACGATATCGAACTCTCGTTAAAAGGGTCAGTCCCCGCGCCTTCGAGCTATGTGATGGCCTCGTCCCTGCCAAAGGCGGGGCCCGCCCCGCCCCTGCCGATTCCCGTCGAGCCGTCGAAACCCGTGCCGAAAGGCGGCGTTGTCGAGATCGGGAACATCTCTTTCGCCCCGCTCACCGACTTTTACACGGATATAAAGGCCGATTCCGGCCAGAGGACTTTCGATAAGGAGACGGCAGAATATGTGACGGGCGAGCACACATTCGCGCAGGCCTTCACGGTCGAGGCCCCCATGAGGGTCGAGACGGTCTCGCTCGCCATGCACAAGTTCGGCGGACGCCTGGGCTCCCTCTGGATAGACGTCGTAAACGACGCAGGAGGCCGCCCCGGCATGGAAGGGGTAAGGAGCCTCCCCCTCATGCTCGACACCGTCGCGTATCACCCGGGATATAAGTGGTTCGACTTCAGGTTCGCGGATTCAAGGGATAACGGTCCGCTCCTGAAACCGGGCCGGTACTGGATAATCCTCCGGAAGTCAAAGGACGCGGTCGTAAACTGGGCGTATACGCCGGGCAACCGTTATGGCGGCCCCGACGACGCCCGCTCAACAGAGGCCGGGATTGACTGGCCGAATATCATGAATTATGATTTCAACTTCAAGGTAACGGGCTCAAGTGTCGGTGGTGAGGGAGGGGTTTAAAGACAACTATTTGATTCGCTTTCGTTTTTTATCGATCGCTACCGGTCTTTTTATATAAACCCTCCCTGGCCGGAGGCACCGCTTTCAGCCTGAAAGCCCATTTTCCGCTTGCAACAAGGCCTTCCATGTGATAAATATACTCGATTAAATTC
>JACREV010000165.1 GCA_016218095.1 Deltaproteobacteria bacterium
CCTTGCCGCACCTCCTCTGCCTGAATACCGCCGGGCCGTCGGAATCGAGCTTTACGGCGAGGGCTAATGCGAGCATGAGCGGGGAGAAAAGGATAAGGAAGACGAGAGAGGCGACGATATCGAGGAGCCTCTTTAGGCCGAGGAAGGCCGCGTACTTGTACCCTCCCATCTTGAGCCCGACGGACTCTATGACCCCGTTGAACTCGTACCTCGACGGTATGAGGTTCACATCCGCCATCTTGAGGTTGTCTACGAGTATCTTGTTCGAGAACGCGTCGCCGGAGAATATCTTCACCCCGCGCCCGACGACGCAGTACTTGACCGAGGTATTGTCGTCCATGTCGAAGTCGTTAAGGGTGATGGATTCGCGTATCCTGGCCCTCTTCCCGATGGTGCAGTTGTCTCCTATTACCGCCGGGCCGATTATCTGGACGTCGTCGGATATGGTGCAGTTCCTGCCTATGAGTACGGGGCCGGCCATGTAGGCCTTGGGCGAGATGGAGATGTTCTCCCCTGCCCACACGCCGTCTGATATCTCGGTGAGGCCGGTCTTCGTGAAGCTCCCGTTCAGGAGCGCCTCCCTGTGGAGGTCGAAGTAGTCCTCGATCGTCTCTATGGGCCTGCAGTACCCGTCTATCTCGTGGGACTGGACCGGCAAAGACGCCTTCTTCAGCGCCGGTATGAGCTGTTCCTTTATGTCGAAGTAGCCTTTCTCGTTTATGAAGCCGAAAACGGCGGGGTCGGCGATGTAGAGCCCGAGGGGCGTGTACGGCGACCTCCTGTCGCGGGAGGGGTGTATGACGGAGAAGCCCTCGACCGAGCCGTCCTTACCGACGAATATGTCCTCGGTCGGGTATTTGCGGTTCTTCAATACACCGATCGTCAGGGCGGCCTTGGTCTCGGCGTGCTCGGCCATGAACCCCTCAAGGTCGATGTTGCCGATGTAGATGTTGGTCGATATGACGAGGAAGCTCTCCTGCCCAACGTGGTCCCGCATGGCCCGGAGCGACCCGGCGGTCCCCATGTGCCTGGCCTCATCGAAGTGGCTTATATCCACCCTGCCCCTGAATGAGTGCCTCAAATTCTCCATGTATTCAGCGGTATCGAGACCGTCGACCTTGGGGATGGAGACGATGACGTTCCTTATGCCCTTGCTCTTCAGGATGTCTACGGTGTACTCGATCAGATGGCGGTTCAATACCGGGAGGGTACAGACCGGGTTATCGCGGAGCAACGGGTTCAAGTCCTCGTGGTGCCCCCCGCAGAGGAGCACCGCCGTAGTGACGGCGCCTTTTGTGAATATAAGACCCATTCTCTGCCTCTTCATTTGCGTCCCGACCTATCCGGGCCTTCTTATCCTATCGGATGCCGCGTGGAAAAACTTTTGCGGCCGCTGATACCCGATGAGCCGCTTTCGCCCCTGAAAAGGACGCGCCCGCGAGGACGGTCCAGGTCTTAACAACGAGTTCAAAATATGGGGGTTGAGCCTGGTCAAAGTTGACGGGCAGGGAAATGGAAATCAAGCGGCGGTTCTCTTTTGGCTTCACTATATTCCCCTCGCCTCCGTCGTTAAACCATGCCTGCCGACTACGGCCCGGGGTCCTCCATGAAAGAAAAAACTCTTTAAACTTAAGGATGTTAGTGACGTGTCTAATATAAGACAGGCAAGTACCTTTTGTAAAGGGAATTCTGGGGAGAGGCGTCCGCTCTTATGCCGAAAAAAGCGTCTTTGTCAAGAAAAAAGGCCCGCCTGTCGGCGGGCCTTTTTTTAATGGAAAGTTAAGTCGCGGGGGTCCTATTTCCCCCTCGGCCTTGCCGGGGCGACCGCTATCTTTCTGCCGGAGAGTATGGATTGGTGCATGAACTCTATGACCTTCTCGGCCGAGTCCCTCGGGACCTCGACGAACGTGAAGGTCTCGAAGATCGATACGCCCTTTATCTCGTCCCTCGATATGCCGGCCTTCTTGGTGATGGCGTTCACGATGTCCCCCGCCCTCACCCCCTGCTCCTTGCCTATGGTCATGAAGAGGCGGGCCATGCCGGAAGGCGCGCCCGTGTCGTCGAGCGATACGTCAGACCTTTCCGTTGGAGGCGCTTCGAAGCCCTGTAGCTGGAACTTGAGGAGCGCGGCGAGCGCCTCGACGGGGTTCATATCGACGGTCAGGTCCTCTGCCAGCTTCATGAATTTATCGAAGGACTTATCGTCTATGAACTCCTGGATGCGCTCCTTGAGGCTGGAGACGCGCGCGCCCATGACCTCTTCCTTGGTCGGGAGCTTCCCCCTCTTTATGTTCGCCTTGGATACCGACTTGATGAGGCGCAGCTGCCTGTCCTCCCTCGGGGTGACGAAGGTGATGGCTATGCCTTCCTTACCCGCCCTGCCGGTCCTGCCTATCCTGTGCACGTAGGACTCCGGGTCCTGGGGGATGGAGTAGTTGACGACGTGCGAGATGTCGCTTATGTCGAGACCGCGGGCCGCGACGTCCGTGGCCACAAGGATGTCGATGCGGCCTTCCCTGAACTTCTTTAAGACCATCTCCCTCTGGGACTGCGTGAAGTCGCCGTGCATGGCGTCGGCGTCGTACCCGCGCAGTTTAAGCTGCGACGCCGCGTCGTCGGCCTCCCTCTTGGTGTGGCAGAATACGAGGAACCGCCCGGCGTCGTCGGAGTCTATGAGGCGAGAGAGCGCCTCCATCTTCTGGTCGTTCCTCACCTCATAGAATATCTGGTTTATCTTAGGCGCCGTGAGCGTGTCCGACGCTATCCTGATCTTCTCGGGGTTCTTCATGTAGCGCTTCGAGATCTTCACTATCTCCTCGGCCATGGTGGCCGAGAAGAGGAGCGTCTGCCTCTCTTCCGGGGTCTCCTTGAGTATCCTGTTTATGTCGTCCAGAAACCCCATGTCGAGCATCTCGTCGGCCTCGTCGAGCACGACGACCTTTACGCCCTTTAAAGAGAGGGTCCTCCGTTCGATATGGTCGAGGACCCTGCCCGGCGTGCCGACGACTATATGGACGCCTTTGCTCAAGGCCTTTATCTGCCTCTCAATCGACGTGCCGCCGTAGACGGGGAGCGCATGGAGCCTCTTGAACTTCCCGAGCTTGTTCATCTCCTCCGCGGCCTGTATGGCGAGTTCCCTCGTAGGCGCGAGTATGAGCGCCTGGACGCCGTGACCCGCGCGGTCGACACGCTCTACTATTGGTATGCCGAAGGCGGCGGTCTTTCCGGTCCCTGTCTGGGCCTGCCCTATCACATCCCTGCCCGTCAGAAGCGCCGGGATGGTCTTCTCCTGTATGGGGGTCGGCACCTCGAAGCCCATTGATGAGACGGCCTTCAGCACATCGCTTGAGAGGTTGAAATCATTAAACGTCATCTTGTCCTTCACACTTTCCAATTTCCAGCTTTCTCCTTTACCTGATATGGTTTAGCTGATAATAGTAACACAAAAAACGGATATGTGAAGAAAAAAGGTTGTCGAGGGGGTCAGGCGGCTGGGAAGGCCGCCTTTAAAACAGAAAAGCCGGGCTGGATATTTCCGGCCCGGCTTGATAAATGCCGCGGGGGGGGGCGCTAAACGAATGTGATCTTGGAGATGATGGCGAGCGCGAGCCCCAAGCTTGCAAGCGCCGCGAAGAACCGACCGATAAGTATTATCCTGTCCATCTGTATCCTTTAAAAGACTATGATGTAGAGAAGGATGCCCGCCGTGAAGTTGCCGACGACTGTCAGAAGCTCGAAGATATAGCCGTTGTTACCCGTGTCCTTATTCATCTCTCTTCTCCTTTCCCTCTCAGATTATCATCCTCGAAATGAGGAGCACCGCCGCGAGGTTCACGGCCGTAGCCATTATCTCGAAGAGCCCGTTCGTCTTTTTCGTCGTCCTTGTCATCGAAGCCTCCTTTTTTACACCGGGTTCCGTTCTTTACGCCTCCATTATAGTAAGGCCTGAATTAAAGGATTATTAAAAAACAATGGAGGAAATTTAAAATGACGCGGCAAGCGGGGTATTTGACCCTGAGAGAGAATAAAAAAAAGCGGGGGCGACGCCCCCGCTTTTTTCGCCCCTTCGGAGAGGACTCGTCTACATGAGGACTATGACCGCGATGACTATCACGGCGATTGCGGCCACGACGAGTATGTTGACGAACGAGCCTATCGCCTCGATGGAGTCGAGATTGAACCTTGAGAGATCCATTTTATTGCCTCCTTGAAATAGCCCTGAATGGGGTGTCCCCCACTCACTCATTTTAAAACTTTTATGCTTGTATTTCAATATCTTACAGGAAGAAGGCGAGAGCGGATGTGAGCGGGGTCACGCAGGGGCCCGGCACGCTGGGGAGCGGGGAGAGGGTGAAATAAAAAAAGAAAGGAGGCCTTCAGGCCTCCTTTCTTTTTTCGGTCTTACGAGATCAGGGTCGCGAGCGCAACGGCTATTACGGTCAACACGGCCGCGATGTTCAGAGCCGCCGCTATCTCCCCCTTTACCGATCTGTGCAGTATGGTGGGCATGATCCCCTCCTTTTTTACGGGCCCCGGCCTGTTACGGCCTGTGCTGTCTCTAATAAGGCATAGGGGTATTGAGGGTAGTATGCATACAGCATACTCCTACCCGGAGGAAAAAACCATGACGGAAATCACATTTTTGAAATAGGAGGGGATATTAAGAAAGGATTAGAGGGGTCGTAGAACGGGGCGTTTCGGATCAAAGCGGCCGGGGCCTTTCGGCCCCGGCCTTTTGCCTAATAGCCTTTTGTGAAGGTGGTAAAGACCGAGAAAACCAGGACGGCCATTACCGTGAAACCGGCGATGATCTCGAAGAGATCCGATATGGTGCGATTGTTTTTCATTTTGCCCTCCTTGTATTGAAGTTACCGGTGCATGGTACACCCGCAGGGCCTTTGACGCAGTGAGTTTGGTTACTCACAGGTGATTTTGCAACAAACACTTGCGCATTCGCGGATTTATGCGACTCTGCGCAAGTACAAAAAAGACCCATCCGGTGGCAGATCGCCCTAAAGGATTTCAAATATCCATACGATAATAGGGATATCAGGGACAACTGATTTTAATATCGCATTGAGAGGAGAATCAGAGATGGCAAAGACTGACGAGATCCAGAAGGCTATAGCGGCACATGGGATGTGGAAGGTAAGGCTCCGGAGCGCCATCAACACCGGGAAGAGCGAATGGACGCCCGTGCAGGTAAAGGTCGATAACCTGTGCGACTTCGGCAAATGGCTCCACAGCCTGCCCGACTACGAAAAGAAGTCCGAGAACTGGGCCAAGATCCGCGAAATGCACGCCAAATTCCATGTAGAGGCGGCCAAGATACTCGACTCCGCCGTTACGGGAAAGAAGGAGGACGCCGCGCGCGGGCTTGAGATAGGAAGCGATTTCACCAAGCTATCCTCGAGCCTTACGGGAGCGATGATGAACTGGCTCAAGGCCTCGTAAATTTAAAAAAACGAGGGCTGATTTTAGACGCCCGTCCGTGTTTTCACGCGGACGGGCGTCTTTTTTTCAGCAACCTGCTAAGCTTTCCCGCCTGCCTTAAGGCTCTCCCTGAAATGGACGTTCACGTTGTCGAGCGCGCAGAAGCTCCCGCACATAGTGCATGTGTCCGAGTCCTCCGGGGCCCTCGTGGCCCTTATCTCGGACGCCCTCTCGCCGAAGAGGCCGAGACTGTACTGCTCGTCCCACTTGAGGTCCCTCCGCGCCTTTGACATCGCCATGTCACGCCCTTTTCTTCCGAGCTTTACCATGTCGCCGACATGGGCCGCTACGCGCGCGGCCCTTACGCCTTCCACTACGTCGTCTTTATTCGGGAGGGCCAGGTGCTCGGCCGGGGTAACGTAGCAGATGAGGTCGGCGCCGTAGCGGGCCGCCTCTGCCGCGCCTATCGCCGCCGAGATATGGTCGTAGCCTGCCGCAAGGTCTGTAGTAAGCGGGCCGAGCACGTAGAACGGCGCGTCCCCACTCATCCTCTTCTGGAGTTTTACGTTCGCCTCTATGTCGTCGAGCGGCAGATGCCCCGGCCCTTCGCACATCATCTGGCAACCCATCTCCTGTCCGATATTGGCGAGCTCGCAGTTTATGAGCAGCTCCTGGACCTGCGCCCTGTCGAGTGAGTCGTGGACCGCCCCTGCGCGCAGGCCATTTCCGAGGCTTAAGACGCAGTCGTACTTCTTTAAAATCTCCACTACCCTGTCGAACCTCTCGTAGAGCGGGTTCTCCCTGTTGTTCTTGATCATCCAGCCGACCATGTACGAGCCGCCGCGCGACACCAGCCCGCCGTACCTGTAGCCCTGCCTGTTGAGCCTCTCAATCGTGAGCCTGTTTATCCCGCAGTGCACTGCCATGAACGATATCCCGTCGGCGCACTGCCGCTCCAGGACATCGAAAAGGAGCTCCTCGGTCAACTTGTTCGGGTCGTGATACCTTTCAATCGCCTCCTTGAAGGCCTGATACAGGGGGACGCTCCCGACGGACAGGGAGGTGGCGGACAAGACCTCCTTTCTGATGGAGTCGAGGTCGCCTCCGACCGACAATTCCATGAGGGTATCTGCCCCGGCCCCTTCGGCGGCGAGCGCCTTTTCGACCTCTGCGGAGGCGTCTATTATATCCGAAGACGTCCCTATCGAGGCGTTGACCTTGGTGCGGAGCCCCTTGCCAATGGCCACGAGCCGCGCCTTCCGGTTCCTGTTATTCGGTATGACGGCCTTTCCCTCGGCGATCATCTGCCTTATGTATTCTGGTGATGCTTCTTCGCCTTTCGCGGCCTCCTCCATCTCTTTTGTAATGATGCCAATACGCGCGGCCTCTATCTGGGTCATTGTCCCGTCTCCTTAGATATTGGATATGGCTGCCTCTAAAGAGGCGGCTGAAATAAAAAAATCCCCGGAGCTTTTTCTTTTAGCCCCGAGGATTGCACCCTGTTCTTCACCCTCAAGCATGTCCGAATGAATGTACTCCGGACGACCTTCCAGTCCGCGAGAAGGTCTTTCGTGACTCCGGGCAGGTCTTCTGGCTCCCGGATCGGCCTACTCGCCAACCTTCCCGGGGTTTGGCCCCAGTGGCATCGTTGGTTTTCGTCCCCGGTTACAGCGGCGGGACCGCTCCCGATTCCCTGCAAAGGCAGGCCACGGGATTCCCTTTTATCCCCAAAGGGGATACCTGGCGTCTATTGAAGTAACTTTATAGTTTTGGGAGGGGCAAGTCAAGGGGATAATAAATTGAGGCTGGCTCGGGTTGCGAACATGAACCCGCAAGAAGCTCTTATAAAAATACCATCTTACGCCCTGCCGGGCTTTTTTTCGGCATGGGGCTTCGCTTCCTGCGCCCTCCCCCTCCCATTCGCTCGCCCCTTAGGGCGCTGTCGCGCCTTTTTACTTCCTCGGCTCGCTCATTAGGCTTCCTCCCTTAAGGTCGCTCACCCCATGCCTGGGGTGTTTTGAAAAACAAAAAAAGAATTTGTTTTTGTTCTGTCTTTACAAACACACAGGCGCATGGCGGAGAGCGCCTCAGGGAGGAAGAGGCGAGCACGCCGGGGTAGATTAGACGCGGAGCGCTCTAAGGGGCGTGCGAGCGGGTGGGGGAGGAAGAAAGCGCTCGGAGCCATCGCCAAAAGCGCGCGGAGCGCGCAAAAAGGCTTTTGGCAGAAGGTTCGAATAGCCAATAAGAGGCGTATAGGGTCACGAATTAATTGGGTTCAGCTTGCAAACCTGCACCCGCGAGAAAAAGGATCAAAAGACGACCCCACCCTGCCTCCCCTTGTAAAAAGGGGAGGAGATTTTGTTCCCCTGCGCAAATCGCGCGGAGCGCACAAACCCTCCCTCCCTCCTACCTCACATCCACCCTCTTTACCCCCTCCGGCCTCCAGGCCGGGGAGATGACGCCTGAGCCTTCGATATCCGCGCCCTCGTCGCATATAGAGGCCCAGGTTATCGTAAACTCACCGATCTCCCTGTTTATCTCGTCTATCGCCTTAAGGAGCTTCTCGCGCTTGATGCCGTCCTCGAATAGGTCGAGCTGACCCGTCCCCTTCGAGATGTCTGAAATGGCGACACCGACGAGCCTCACCGCGGATTTGAGCCGGAGCGAATCGAATATCGAGGTAGCCGTCGAATATATGGCGCGGGTGTCGTTCGTGGGGATGGAGAGGGTCTTTTGTCTCCCGAACGTAAAAAAATCGTGGTAGCGGAGCGTGAGCGTGACCTTCCTCCCCATAAGGCCGTACCTCCTTGCCCTCGCGCCGACCATCTCCGAGAGCTTCAGGATATGGCGCTTGATGACCCCGCGCTCGCTTATGTCCCTCTTTAGCGTCGTCGAGTGGCCGACACTCTTGGCCTCCCCTTCCTCTCCGATAGGGACCACGGGGGAAGGGTCTATGCCCTGCCCCATTAATTTAAGCCGCTCGCCGATTATCCCGAACCGCTCCCGGAGGATGCTCACCGGGAACCTGGCGAGCTCGCCGCAGGTCGCGACCCCCAAGGATGAGAGGTGGATGGTCAACTTCGGCCCTATGCCGAAGAGCTCGCCGACAGGAAGGGGTTCGAGTACTGAGGCGACGTCCACCTCCCTTATCTCCACAAGCCCGTCGGGCTTTTGCATGTCGGATGCGAGCTTGGCGAGGAGCTTGTTCGGGGCTATCCCAACGGAGCAGGTAAGCCCCAGCTCCCCCCTTATCCTCTCTTTTACCTTCGAGGCGAGCGAGGCCGGCTCTCCAAAAAGAGCACCCGTGCCGGTTATGTCGACGAAGGCCTCGTCGATAGAATACGCCTCAACCTTCGGCGAGAAGTCCTTTAAAATATTGAGGATTCTTACCGATATGTCAATGTACTTGCGGTTGTCCCCTACTACGAATATGAGGCCGGGGCAGGCCCTCTTGGCCTCGTACTTGTTCATCCCGGTCTTGACGCCGAACTTGCGCGCTTCGTATGAGGCGGTAGTGACGACCGTCCGGTGGGCAGAGCCTATGACGGCGATTGGCTTGCCTCGGAGATTCGGGTAGCACCTCTGCTCGACCGAGGCGAAGAAGGCGTTCATGTCCAGATGCATGATCGTCCTCAAGCGTCCACCCCGTTCAAGGTCCACTCCAGCTCCTTCTGGTTGTAGGCGAGCTCGAAAAGCGTAGCGCCGTCGGTGACCGAGAAATGGAGTATCGGCGCCTCGCCTTCTTTCGAGGTCCAGGTATAGGTTATCTCCTTTACGGGATAGACCCGCCCCCTCCACTTGAACTTGACGGGCCTGACCCCTTTTTCAAAGACTGCCATGACCTTTATCTTTTCGCTTATTTCTGTAGCCATTTACTCAAGCCTCTTGATGACTGAAATGACCTTGCCTATTATGTAGAGCTCCCGGTCCTTGTCGACCACGATAGGCGGGATCGCCGGGTTTTCGGGCTTGAGTATCACCCTATCCCCGTCCCTTACAAATCTCTTAACCGTCGCTTCGTTATCGAGCATGGCGACGACGATGTCGTTGGTGTCGGCGTGGTTCTGCGGCCTTATGATGACGAGATCGCCTTCGTCGATCCCCGCGCCCTTCATGGAGTCGCCCTCGATCTTCAAGAGAAACCCGTCCGGGCAATTGAAGAGGCGTGCGTCCAACGCAACATGGCCGAGGACGTCCTCTATGGCGAGATGTGGCGCGCCGGCCCGGACAGACCCGGCTATGGGCATGGATACGAGCCCCTTTGCGGCCCCCCCAAGCACCTCTATCGCCCTTGAGATGTTAGCGGACCTCTTTATAAAACCCTTTTTCTCAAGCGCCTCCAAATGCTTTCTCGCGTTCTTGGGGCCGTTTATACGGAGGCGCGCGCAAATCTCTCGCAAGGAAGGCGGGAACCCCCTCGCCTCTATGAAGCTCTCTAGAAATGCGAGCACCTCTTTTTGCCGTAATGTGAGCGTCTTTTTCATAATGGGCTACAAATGTTACCCTATTATAGTGCGGCATGCGGGCCGTGTCAAAGATAATCCAGCCTTACCCGAACTTTTCATAAAGTCGCTCAAATATAATGCCGATAAATAGAAAAGCAGTCTTTTAAAACCAATTCAGGAAGGAGAATGTATGGCGCTCTTATGGAGAAAGGCCCTGGAGACAGGGGTGGAGTGGCAGGACAAACAGCACAAGGAGCTCTTCGATAGGATAAACAGGCTCATGGACGCGATGCTCGCGAGGAAGGGCAAGGAGGAGATCGTAAACCTCGTCAAATTCCTCGACAACTACGTGGTGACCCACTTCGGGGCAGAGGACCAGGCGATGGCCAGGCTCCAGTTCCCAGGGAGGAATTCACATATAGCGGAGCACAAGAGCTTCAAGGAACAGGTCGCGGGGATAAAGAAGGATATCGAGGCAGGGATCAACCTGGCCGTCGTGATAGAGACCCAGCAGAAGGCGGTGGACTGGCTCACGAACCACATAGGCGTTGTCGACAAGGAGCTCGGCAACTACATCCTGCAGAAGACCGATACGGCTAAGAAGTCGGCCTGAAAAACCCTTACAAGCTAGCAGGTTACAATCTATATGTTATATTAATTATTTATGTAAGAGGCCGGGCTCAACCCCCGGCCTCATTTTTTTGTACTGACACCGGCTGTGGACCCGGATCGGAGGAGACCGGTGGCTGGCCTTCGGCAGATGTGGCGATAGGGCCTCCGGCGTCCGGTCCGCCGGCTACAACCTCCTCGAACCCCGGCACGACTATCCCCCTCCTCACCATGATGCTGTAGATGATCTCCGCGCGTTTGGCGACGTACTTCTGCTCGCCGGAGGCGTCGAGCCTCCGGGGGTTCGGGAGGACCGTAGCGAGCCTCGCCGCCTCCATCGCGGTGAGCTCGATCGCCGACTTTCCGAAGTGGTGGCGGGCGGCGGCCTCGACCCCGAATATCCCCTCGCCCCACTCAACGACGTTCAGATAGAGCTCGAGTATCCTGCGCTTCGATAGGGTCCGCTCTATCTTCCAGGTGATTATCGCCTCTTTTATCTTTCTGAGGGGGCTCTTTTTAGGCGTGAGATAGAGGTTCTTAGCCAATTGCTGGCTTATGGTAGACCCGCCAGCCTTGAGCTTTCCGGCCTTCAAGTCCTTCTCTATCGCCTTCTGCATCGCCTCGAAGTCGAACCCCTCGTGGGACCAGAACTTGTCGTCCTCTGCGATGATGACCGCCTTGGCCATGTAGGGGGAGACCCTCGAGAACGGCACCCAGACCTGGTATATCTGGCGCTTCTTCCCCTTGGCCTTCCATTCGGCCTCCCGGTACTCCATCATCGCGGTCTTCTTGGGGTTCTCCTTCTTGAGCTTCGAGACATCAGGTATAAAGGCGAAGTATAGGACCGCGAGGAGGACGGTGAGGATGGAGATGGCGTATAGGGACCTTTTCATTTACGGCTGGACTCTCTTTGACTTAAAAACTTAAGAGCGGGACTCTTATCGGTCCCGCCCGTTAATGAAGCCCAAACAATATCATCCCCCTTTTCTTAAGGGGGACTGAGGGGGATTATAAAATCGAGACCTTTTGAGATAATCTCCCCTGACCCCTCTTTAAAAAAGAGGGGGACTTCCTTATCTTGCGCCGAGGTTTATCGCCCCAGGTCGCAGATCTGCTCTGCTCTTCCGAAGAACTCCTGTATCATCGTCTCGCAGTCCTCGACGAGCCAGCCGGTCTCACCGGCCTCCCTCTCGCAGAACTTGGCGCTCCCCCTCTCGGATTGTTTGACGCCCTCAGTGCAGAGCGCGAACGGGACCGGGTCAGATGTATGGGTCTTTATGGCAATCGGGGTCGGGTGGTCAGGCAATACCAATACCCTGTACTCGCCGAACTTCTCTATGCCCCTCAAGATCGGCCCGACTATCTGCCGGTCGAAGTCCTCTATGGCGCGGAGCTTGTCCTTCAAGTTGCCGTTGTGCCCGGCCTCGTCAGGGGCCTCGACGTGTACGCAGACGAAGTCCTTCCTTTCAAGCGCCGCGAGCGCGGCCTCTGCCTTGCCCTTGTAGTTGGTGTCGATGTAGCCTGTCGCGCCAGGGACCTTTATGACCTCGAGCCCGGCGTATATGCCTATGCCCTTCATGAGGTCGACGGCGGAGATTATCGCGCCCTCGACCCCGAACCTCTCCTTCAGCGTCGGCATGCGCGGGGCCGCGCCCTGCCCCCAGAGCCAGATGGAGGTGGCGGGCTTTTTGCCGTTGCTCACCCTTTTTTTGTTCACCGGGTGGTCTTTGAGGATGTCCCTTGAGAGCTCCATTAATTGCACGAGCTTATCGGCCCCCGCGCCTTTGGGCAGGTACTCGTCTATCTTCTTGTCCGATATATCGTGCGGCGGGGTCGTCTTGAACTTGCCTGTAGTAGCTGAGACCATCAAGTGCCTGTACGAGGTGCCGGTGTAGAAGCGCACGCCCGCGCTCGAGAGCGCCTGGTCGAGCGACTTTATAAGAGAGTCTGCGTCTTCGGTCGTGATGTGGCCCGCGCTGTAGTCGTCCATCACGAGCGAGCCGTCCTTTTGCGCGAGCGTCACGAGGTTGCACCTGAAGGCTATCTCGGCGGGTGACAATTTCACGCCGATGGAGGCCGCCTCCAGAGGGGCCCTGCCGGTGTAGTATTTCTTCGGGTCGTAGCCGAGGACGCTTAAGTTGGCGACGTCGCTACCCGGGGGGAAACCCGGAGGCACGGTCCTGAAGAGGCCAAACTTGCCGGTCCCGGCAAGTGAGTCCATATTGGGGGTGTCGACGGATTCGAGCGGGGTCTTGCCGTCGAGCTCGTCCATTGCGTTGTCGGCCATCCCGTCGCCGATGAGTATTATATATTTCATAAAAGTATCCGCTCCCGAAGAGGTCTTTTAATTATCCTATGGCGGATTGGGCTTGTCAAATCAGGTGCACTTACAGGACATTATTGCAACGCGTCAGAACGAAGCAGACCAAGGCGCGACGAAGGACAGGCGCGAGGCGTACTTTTGGGTACGCCGCAGAGACTGGGCCGAGGAGCAACGCAGGTATGCGAGGTTATGGCGCGTTGCGACTCTAAAACCCCATTATCTTCAAAATCTTTTTCACATCCGCCGCAACCTTTACCGGCTTCGGCGACGCGTTCATGGCGTTGTCGGGGTCTTTAAGGCCGTGGCCCGTGAGCGTGCAGACGACGGTGTCACCGTCTATGAGCACGCCGTCCTTTTTTAACTTTATCGCTCCGGCAAGGCTTGCGGCCGAGGCAGGCTCGCAGAATACGCCTTCCCGCGAGGCCAAGAGCCTGTACGCCTCGATTATCTCGTCATCCGAGACCATCCCTATCGTCCCGCCGCTCTCTTCCTTTGCCTTAAGCGCCCCTTCCCACGAGGCGGGGTTGCCTATCTTTATGGCGGTAGCCAGGGTGTGCGGGTCCTCTACCGGGTGGCCCAATACGATAGGCGCCGCCCCTTCGGCCTGGAAGCCCATCATCTTCGGGAGGTTCGATATTATCCCTTCCTTGTAGTATTCCTTGTAGCCCTTCCAGTACGCGGTGATGTTGCCGGCGTTCCCCACAGGGAGGAAGTGATAGGTCGGCGCGTACCCGAGATGCTCTGAGACCTCGAAGGCCCCGGTCTTCTGCCCCTCTATCCTGTGGGGGTTGATGGAGTTGACCATCTTTACCGGATAGTCCTTTGTGATGGCCTTTACGATATTCAAGGCGTCGTCGAAGTTGCCCTTAATCTGCAAGACCATCGCGCCGTGCATCATCGCCTGAGAGAGCTTGCCGAGCGCGATGCCGCCGTCCGGGACGAGGACATAGGCCTTCATTCCGGCGCGCGCGGCGTACGCCGCGGCAGAGGCGGAGGTGTTGCCGGTAGAGGCGCAGATGACCGCCTTCGCGCCTTCTTCCCGCGCCTTCGATACCGCCATTGTCATGCCCCGGTCCTTAAACGACCCCGTGGGGTTAAGGCCCTCGTATTTAAGGAGGAGCCTTATGTCCCCGAATATGTCTTTCAAGTTCACTGACTCGATGAGCGGGGTATTGCCCTCGAGGAGCGTCGTTATCGCGTCTTCCCTTATCTCAGGCAGGAAGTCCCTGAACTCCCTGATGAGACCCGCCCAAAGCCCTTTCCTAGTTAGCTGCACCGAGGTTCTCCTCTATCCGTATATAGACGATCTTGTCGTGTATTATGTCCATCTTCTGTATCTCTTCTATGGCTGAGCGGAGTTCCCTCTCAAGCGCGTTGTGCGTGAGTATGACGAGCGGCACCGCCCCGCCGATCTTCCTGTCTTTTTGAATGACCGACGAGATGCTTATGTTATGCGCGCCGAGCACGCCGGATATCTTGGAGAGTGCTCCGGGCTTATCGACCGCGAGGAACCGGATGTAATACGGTATCTCGAGCGCATCTATCGGCTTTAAGGCCACGTCCTTTACCGCCTCGGCCGTGTAGGCTAGCGGCGTGATCCTCTCTGAGATGCCCTTCCTCATGTTCCGCGCTATGTCCATGAGGTCGGCGACGACCGCGCTCGCGGTCGGCATCATCCCCGCGCCCAAGCCGTAGAGCATGACCGAGCCTACGGCGTTGCCCTTAAGGTGTATGGCGTTATATACCCCGTCGACGGTCGAGAGCGGGTGCGCGGCGGGGACCATCGTCGGATGTACCCGCGCCTCTATCTTGCCGTCGTCGGATTTGGCTATCGCGAGGAGCTTTATCCTGTAGCCGAACTCCTTTGCGAACTTTATGTCGTGCTGGCTGATACTGCTTATGCCGGATGTGTAGATGTCGTTAACGTCGATGTAAGTCCCGTAAGCGAGGTTTATGAGTATCGCGAGCTTGTGCGCCGTGTCTATGCCGTCGACGTCGTACGACGGGTCGGCCTCCGCGTAGCCCTTCTCCTGCGCCCTCCGGAGGACGTCCTCGAACTTGCCGCCCTCGTTCGTCATCTTGGAGAGTATATAGTTGGCGGTCCCGTTTATGATGCCGTAGATCGACTCTATCTTGTTCGCGGCAAGCCCCTCGCGGAGCGCCTTTATTACCGGTATGCCGCCGCCGACAGACGCCTCGAAACCGATATCGAGCTTCTTTTCAGCCGCCTTTTTGAATATCTCTTTTCCGTGGGTCGACAGCAGCGCCTTGTTCGCCGTGACGACGTGCTTGCCCGCGGATAGCGCCTCCATGATGAAGGTCTTCGCTATCCCCGTGCCTCCGACGAGCTCGATGACGATCGATATCTCGGGGTCGTTTATTACGTCCATCGCGTCAGTCGTCAATACGCCGTCGTCGAGCTTCACCCCCCTGTCGCGGGTAGTGTCCTTGTCGGCGACCCTCTTAAGGACAAGCTCGCACCCGAGCCTGTC
>JACREV010000166.1 GCA_016218095.1 Deltaproteobacteria bacterium
CAGGAATATCCCGGCGCCGTGGAGAAGCGTCAGTATGCCTATGATGCTCGCGGCGGCCAGGCCGAAAGACCCGAGGGGCAAGGTCTTCTTGTACCCGCCGTCCCTCTTGGACAAGACTATGTTTATGAAGAAGTGTATGAACCCGATGAGCGCTCCCACCGCGAAGAGGATGACCCCCAGGTAATACATCGGGTCGCCCTTCAAAGGCACGTAGGAGGTGAACATCACGTCGGCCTTGCCGAGGATGACTATCGTGTTGATGAGGGCGCCTCCTATGAGCATGAGTGCGAAGGCGACCCACCCGAGCCACGGTATGTATGTCCGCGTGCCGAGTACCACCGCCGAGGTGAAGTGGACGAGCGCTATCTCGAAGAATATTATCCACGCGAGGAGCGCGTCTATGCCGTGGAGGGTCAGGAATCTGTAATAGTAGTCGAGCGGCAGTAGATGCACGCTCGGCCATCTCGTAAGCAACACCAGCAGGGCCATGAGGCCGCCCACGGCCAGCGTCGCAAACGCCGCTATGAGGTTCCACTGCACCAGGGCCGCCGCGCTCTTGTGTATCTTAAGCCCCGATAGGGAACTCACTCTGAAGTCTGTATTTGCCATTTTTGCCTGACACCTCCCTGTTCAAGTTTGAGACTCGCCGCCTTGCCGCAAGGGATTATGGACCGGCTGCCGTTAAGATAAAATGACCTTTCTCAGCTTGGCCGTCCTTTATCCGGCTCCGGAAAGACCTTTTGGCCGTCTCCCGGAAACCCGTCCCCCGGTTCCCGGCCCTACTGGATGCCCCAGACGTTCGAGAGCCACTTAAGATGGGCGAACCAGATTACTATGAAGACCGCGAGGAATATGAGCGCCAGCACAAAGACCCCCGGCGCCTCCATCTCCTCCCTGTGATCGTATTTCGGCATCTCGATACCTCCTTTGCCTCGTGTATGCTATTTCACGTACATCTTGCCGACCATCGTGTGGTGGCCGACCCCGCAGTACTCGTTGCAGACTATGTGGTACTCCCCGGTCGACGTGGGCGTGAGCTTCATGACATAGTCGTAGCCGGGAAGCGCCATTATGTTCATGTTGACCGGCTGGAGCGAAAACCCGTGCAGGATGTCCATCGAAGAGAGGTGGACGTCGTAGGTCTTCCCCTTCTCAAGCTCCAGTATCGGGTACCACTGCCACATCGAGGCCTTCACGAAAACGGGCTCCGACGGGTCCGGGTGCACTACCGGAAAGCCGTTCTCCTCGCCGACCTTGCGCTTGTCTATCATGTTTTGCACCAGCTTGTCGAAGTCGTCAGCCGAGACCGCGTAAGTCGTCGAAGGCGGGTTCTGCGAGCCGACGACGTGATAGATGGGCATGAAGATGAAGGAGACAAGCATCCATATGAGCGCCACCGCGACCCATATCCTCTCATCCTTGCTCAATGGGTTCCACCATATTCTCTCTGGCTCGTGTATCGCCATCTCTCCTCCTCCTTATGGGACTATTGGCAGCTTGGGGACATACATGATCTCGAGCAATCCCCACACCGTGTAGACTAAAGTCGGTACGACAGTACCCAGGACTAAAAGCAAAAAGATGTTGTCGTAAAACCTCTGCCCTGCCGGGATAGGCCCATCTTCCCTGTTCTCGTGCATAGCCCTGCCTCCTTTCGAATTTGATTCGCTTTAATATAATAAGATAAGGGTGCGCCTTAAATGACTTTTGTCAGTATCCGGACCTTTATGGACTGCAAAAGTAAAGAATTTCCGACTGGATCAGCCTGAAAAGGGCATTAGGGGCGTATGTGGGATATATATCAGAAAAAAGGGGTTTGTCAAATTCGGGCGGGGCCCCGGGGCGCGAATTCTCCGGAGGTACGGCAGGGGGAAGCCCCAAGCCGCACACAATAAAAAAAGAGGGGCAGGTTGAAACCTGCCCCTCTTTGATAAGGCTTTCTAATCGTAAGATTAGAAGTTGGCGGTAAGCATGAGGTAAGCCCAGTCCTGGTCGTCGCCGTCAACTGCAAGGGCGTCGCCGACGAAGAAGCGGGAGATACCGGCTTCGACCGCAACCGCGTTGTTGTACTTGTAGGTCGCGGTCACGTCGATCTCGCTGCCGATGGAATCGTCGCCGCTACCCGTGTTCTCGGTCGCGGTGTAGTTCCAGAAGGCCGCATAGAGCTTGGTCTTCTCGTTCAGGTCGAGGGTGCCGTTCACGGACCAGGCGGTGAGGCCGGAGAGGCCGTTACTAGTCCGCCCAGTCCAGCTGTTGGCCCCGGTCACGTCGGCATAGCCGAAGTGGGCGTGGTTGGTCGGGAAGAGGTCGGTCCAGGTGCCGTTCTCGTTGTCGGTGGCATCGTCGTCGCCGCTGCCCATGTCGAACTCTGCGCCTACCCTGAGCTTAAGAGCGGTCGGGAGGGTGTAGCCCGCCTTCGCGGCAAAGGCCCACGCGCTGATGTCGGTCGTGGCGTTCTGCTCGCCGGTCTGGAAGGGGAGCTCGACGGTGTAGTCGACCCCGGCAACAGCGCCCTTCAGCCTCGCGCCAACGGTGTAGCGGGTAAGATCGACGTTGTCGGTCTGGTGGAGGAGGTATACGTCAAGGGTGTTGTTCGGGATCTGCTTCAGGGTCGCGTAGATACCGTTAAGATCGGTATCGTCGTTGAGGGTTAACACCGTTTCGGCGGTATCGGTAGAGTCCTCATTGATCGTAGCCGCGAACACATCGACATTGACAGCGTCGGTCGAGTACATGAGCTTGAAGGCGTCGAAGGCCCTGCCGTTGTTCGACCAGTTGAACGCGCCTATGACCCTCTCGTCGCCGTAGGCGAGTTCCTGACGGCCGGCGCGGAGCGTTACCGGCTGGTCGAGGAGGTTGGAGATGTTCACGTAGGCCTCGTGGAAGTCCACGGTGTTGTTAGTGCCGGAGTCGGTGAGAGTGCCAGTGGAGCTGTCTCCGCCCTGACCCCATGTCCTGGTGTCCTGAACGGTCACCTTTACGGAGGTGTCGTCAGTCGCCTTGGCGTTTGCTGTTACCCTTACCCTCTGCGCCCAAGAGGCCCTGCTGTCAGACGTGTTATCGTCGAAGTCCACATTGTCCCTGTACTCGCCGCGGAGCCTGTACTGCCCGCTCAAGGAAACATCTGCCGCGCTGGCGGGTACGGCCCAAGCGGCGGTGATGGCAACTGCAAAAACCGACAACAAGATTCTCTTCATCCTTTCTTCCTCCTTAAGTTTGAGATATTTATTACTGCCCTGGTGAATTAACGCCGCTTTACGGCGCGTGAGACTCGGGTCGCCACAGGAAAGCCTATGAGCTGTTAATAGGCTGGTTCATCAGTCGGCGCAACATCCTCGGGAACAACAGACGACAGTAGAAGAAAGACGGAAACCTTGCTACCTTAAGACTCGTATTCAGTTGTATTTTGTTTTTACGGGAGACTGCATCGGAAGGGAAACCGGGGAGGCCTCGCATGACATATTAATATACGCGCCGCCACCCTCCTTCAAAAATGCAATACCCTTATACACAACCTGAAAAGGGCTGTCAAGCATTAAGTATGTTGATTTAGAAAAAAAAATTTATGAGCTTTATCATATCCTGACGGACCTTTTTAAGCATCGCACCTCTGAAAAAGTTCTTTTTTACCTTATCCGCTAAACCACCCCCGCCCTTATGAGGTCGTGCATGTGTACGACGCCGACGGCGTCAAGGCCGTCGAGGACGAAAAGGGAGGTTATGGAGTCGACCTCCATCTTCTTAAGGGCCGCCTCGGCGAGCTCCCCCTTCCCTATGGTCCTGGGGTTTCTGGTCATGACCTCGTCTACGGTCTTATTCAGGAGGTCAGGGGTCCCCTTTTCGAGCGCGCGTCTCAAGTCCCCGTCGGTTATGATACCCGAGAGCCTTCTGCCCTTGAATACGCCGGTCAGCCCCATCCTCTTTCCGGTCATCTCTATTATCGCGTCCCTCATCCGGGTGCCGGAGGGGACGGCCGGCATGTTTTTCCCGGAGTGCATGAGGTCTTCGACCTTCATGAGGCGTCTGCCGAGCGACCCCGCCGGATGGAGCGATGCGAAGTCCTCGGCCTTGAACCCCCTCTTCTCAAGGAGCGCGACGGCCAAGGCGTCGCCCATGGCGAGGCATGCGGTCGTCGAGGCCGTAGGCGACAATCCCAGCGGGCAGGCCTCCTCTTTTACCCCCACGTCGAGGACGGCCTCGGCGTACATCGCAAGGGTGGACTTCTTTTTTCCCGTCATGGCGATCATGGCCGCACCCAGCCTCTTTACGACCGGGATTATCTTTATGAGCTCCTCGGTCTCTCCGGAGTTGGATATGGCGATCAGGATGTCGTTCCTCATTATCATGCCGAGGTCGCCGTGGACTCCCTCGGCCGGGTGCAGGAAAAAGGCCGGGGTGCCGGTGGAGGCCAGGGTGGACGCTATCTTCTGCCCCACTATCCCGCTTTTGCCCATGCCGCTCACCACCACCTTGCCGGTCACGGCGAGGACCATGTCTACGGCCTTTGAAAAGTCCGAGTCGAGCCTGTCCTTCAGGGCCTTCACGGCGCGGGACTCTATGTCGAGCACGCGCTCTGCGGCGCGAATGGATGGGTCTTTCTTCATTTTACGGGGAAACCCCTTACAATGGAGTCTATGGAGGAGAGCTCTTTCAGGAGCCCGGCGAGCGCGGAGAGCGCGATGGAGTTCGGCCCGTCGCAGAGCGCGGCATCCGGATTTTTGTGGACCTCCATGAATACGCCGTCCACGCCGATGGCGAACGCGGCTCTCGCCAGGTAGCGCGCCATCTCTCTATCGCCGCCCGAGCACGTGCCGAGGCCGCCTGGCCTCTGGACGCTGTGGGTGGCGTCGAATACTACCGGGTAGCCCAAGGCCCTCATTATGGGCAGGGCCCTGTAATCGACTACGAGGTTATTGTACCCGAAGCTTACGCCGCGCTCCGTGATGATTATCCTATCGTTCCCGGTAGAGGCGGCCTTATCGACCGACTGGGCTATATCCTCAGGGGCCATGAACTGGCCTTTTTTAATATTAATGATCCTCCCCGTGGACGCCGCCTCTATTATAAGATCGGTCTGGCGCGAAAGGAAGGCGGGTATCTGGATGATGTCAACGACCTCGGCGACGGCGGCTACATCCGCCTTGCAGTGGACGTCCGTCAGGACAGGGACCTTGAACTCGTCTCTCGCCTTCTTTAAAATGCGCAGGCCCTCCTTGAGGCCGGGGCCGCGGAAGGACTTTACAGACGTCCTGTTCGCCTTGTCATAGGAGGCCTTGAAGACGAACGGGAGGTCCAAGTCCGAGGTTATCCTTTTGAGTTCCCCGAGGGTGGCAAGGGCGGAGGCCTCGTCCTCGATGACGCAGGGCCCCAGGATGAAGACCGGCGCCTCAGAGCCTATGGAGAAGCCGTTGACCTTAATCTGCCTCATTCAGGAAAAGCTTCCTGGACCGGCGCGGCTGGGCCGAAGAGGCCCCCTTGGCGCGTCCTTTGCCTTTCTGCCCCTTTACTGACTGGGACTTGTGCTGGAGGACGGATTTTACGAAGCCGCGGAAGAGCGGGTGCGGCTGCATGGGGCGGCTTTTGAACTCGGGGTGGAACTGGCAGGCGACGAACCACGGGTGGTGCCTGTACTCCATTATCTCGACGAGCGAATCGTCCGGAGAAAGCCCGCTGAACTCGACACCGGCCCTTTCGAGCGCCGCCCTGTAGGAGTTGTTCACCTCGAACCTGTGCCTGTGCCTCTCGCTGATCTCGGTAGCGCCGTAGACCGAGTGGGCCTTCGAGCCTTTTTTGATGACGCAGGGGTACGCGCCGAGGCGCATCGTGCCGCCCTTGGCGTTTATGCCCCTCTGTGTCTCCATTATGTCTACGACGGGGTCGGGCGTTTCAGGGTCGAACTCGGATGAATTGGCGTGCTTGAGATTGCAGAGGTCCCTTGCTATCTCTATTATCGCGACCTGCATGCCGAGGCAGATGCCGAAGAACGGCATCTTTGTCTCTCTCGCGTATTTTATGGCGGCTATCTTGCCCTCTACCCCGCGGTTCCCGAAGCCTCCGGGTATCAAGAGGCCGTCCATGTTCTTCAGTATCCCCACGCCCTTTTTCTCGACCTCTTCGGAGTCGATGTAGAGGAGGTTCACCTTGCAGTTGTTGGCGAGCCCGCCGTGGATGAGCGCCTCATGCAGGCTCTTGTACGAGTCCTGGAGGTTGACGTATTTTCCGACGATGCCTATCGCTATCTCGCCCTTGGGGTTAGCGGCCTTCCGGGCTATCTCCTCCCACTGCTCGAGCTTCGGCGCGCGGGTCCAGATGTTCAGGAGCTTTATTATCTTGTCGTCGAGCCCCTCCCTGTGGAAGACCATCGGGACCTCGTAGATGCATTTGACGTCCTCGGCGGAGATGACGGCGTCCCTGTCCACGTTGCAGAAGAGGGCAATTTTCCCCTTAAGGTCCGCGTTCAGGGGCCTGTCCGACCTGCAAAGGAGTATGTCGGGCTGTATGCCGATCTCGCGGAGCTTGTTCACGCTGTGCTGGGTGGGCTTGGTCTTTATCTCGTGGGCGGTCGCTATGTAAGGGAGGAGCGTCAGGTGTATATAGAGGACGTTCTCTTTGCCGAGGTCGAACCGGAGCTGCCTTATCGCCTCAAGGAACGGCAGACTCTCTATGTCGCCGACGGTGCCGCCTATCTCGATTATGGCGATGTCGACGTTGTTGGCGAGGCTTAAGATCTTACCCTTTATCTCGTCGGTGACGTGGGGGACGACCTGGACCGTGCACCCGAGGTAGTCGCCGCGCCTCTCTTTTGTAATGATCGAATCGTATACCTGGCCCGTTGTGAAGTTGTTCCTCCGGGTGAGCTTCGCGCTCGTGAACCTCTCGTAGTGGCCGAGGTCCAGGTCTGTCTCGGCGCCGTCGTCGGTCACAAAGACCTCGCCGTGCTGGAACGGGGACATCGTCCCCGGGTCTACATTAATATACGGGTCGAGCTTCTGAAGGGTAATGGTGAGCCCTCTGGATTCGAGGAGCGCGCCGATGGATGCGCTCGCCAGCCCCTTGCCCAGCGAGGAGACGACCCCGCCGGTCACGAATATGAATTTTGTCTTTATCTGCCTTTTCGGGTCGTTCATTCAAGGCCTCTCAGTCTATTGGTTGCCTCTAAAAATTGTTATTTTTCCCGACTGCTCGGCGCAGGGCCAAAGTTGGTACGGAGTCTCTGGGCAAATTAATTCTCCAGCCGTTCGATACGAATTTGCCCGTCCGGCCAGGACCGCGTCAGGACGGAAATAGAAATGCTCACATATTACCATATATGCTCCGCTTTTTATTTCCGCCCTTCCTTGACCTCA
>JACREV010000168.1 GCA_016218095.1 Deltaproteobacteria bacterium
CATGGTGCCCGAGGCCGGGATCGAACCGGCACGGCTTTAAGGGCCGCGGGATTTTAAGTCCCGTGCGTCTACCAGTTCCGCCACTCGGGCACGGCAAAAAGTATCGCACATCGCTTAAGGAGTGTCAATAATCGGCGATATATTTACCTGTGGGCGCTTGACGGTCCTTCATCACCTTCAAGTAATCTCTCAGATGACGTCTGCAATGCTTTGAAAACCCAAGTGTTTGCCTTGACAATTGTTCCGCGATTGCTATAATTGGGGAAATCCGCAAAGGAGGTGACCCCTTAAAGGCAGGTCCCCCATAGGCAACGCTCCAAGTAGAAGCTGGTTTCATCGCTGTACATTATCCAATAAGGAGGTTGTATGAAGAAATCGTTGCTTTGCGCCGTAGCCGTGCTCTTCTTCTTTGCGCTCTCGATATTTGCGGCGCATGAGGCTGAGGCGGTCCCGGCGTTTGCGCGCCAGACGGGTCTGGCCTGCAATTCGTGTCACTTCCAGCATTTTCCCGCGCTGAACTCGTTCGGCCGCGCCTTCAAGGACGGCGGCTACACGCAGGTGGGCGGACAGAGCCTTGTCGAAGGCGACCTCCTCTCCGTCCCCGTCGTGCTTAACGCCTCGCTCGTTACAAAGATAAGGTACCAGAAGAAGAACGGAGACGCCGAGACCGATATCAACAAGGGCGAGTTCCAGTTCCCTGACGAGGCCGCGCTCCTCATCGGCGGCAGGGCCGGAGAGCACGTAGGGTTCCTCCTTGAATCGTCCCTCATAGGCGAATTGAACAGCGATTCCTTCGCCTCCTTCAAGATGCCGATAGTCTTCAACGTTTCCGGAATCAACCTGAGCGCAATCCCGTTTACGACCGACGCCGCGGGCGCGGCCTACGGCTATGAGCTCCTGAACACCGGCGCGGTCCGCATGACCCGCGTCCTCGAGCACAGGAGGGAGACCTCAGGCCAGCAGTACATAGGCACTGACGGTGCGGCAACGGGTCTTTCGCTCGTCGCCTCCAAGCCCATCGGTTACGTAAACTATACCGCCTACTACCCCGAGCACGGGTCAGCCGCGGCGGGACCGCTCCTTAACTACTTCAGGGTAGCCGCGACCCCGCAGGTCGGCAACTGGGACCTTGCCGGCGGCTTCCAGCTCTGGAACGGCACCTCCAAGACAGGCGACGGCGCAGAGGCTGTACAGCAAAAGGCTGACGCGTGGGCGATAGACGCGCAGGCCCAGGGCACGGTAGGCAACTACCCGGTCGGCGTCTACGTGACGTACGCCAGCGCCGCGAGCTCCGACCCCAATGACATCGAGAACATGTTCAACTCCTCGACCGTCGACGACGAGACCGCGTTGACGCTCCTCGGCGAAGTCGGCGTGATACCCGGCAGGCTCACCCTTGCGGCGGGCTACAGGCTAGGCAAGAACGGCGACCCGAACGACGACGGGCAGGACAGCGATGACGCGGCCACTGTAGGCGCAGTTTACAACGCCATGCAGAACGTCCAGCTCCAGTTCAACCACACCATCTACTCGGGTGACGTGACGACGGACGCGAGCGGCGACCAGCTCACGACCCTCATGCTCTTCGCGGCGTTCTAAACGCAGTTGCTTCGAATGTGGGGAGGGCTCAAAGGCCCTCCCCTTTTTTATTCAAGGAGAACGGATGTCATCGACAAAAAACGCATTCGTGGTTGTGCTGGGCCTTGCGCTCCTTTTCGTCGCCTATGGGTGCTCCGGCCCTCTCCAGGTTACATACAAACCTGCCGAGGGCGGCCTGTCGATGCTTAAAGACCCCGTACGGGTCAACGTCGCGCCCGTAGCGGACGCACGGTCCGTCAAAGACCCTAAAAGGATCGGAAAGATAGAGGCGACGATCGCCGACATGAACGCAACCGAGCTCGTACTCTCGGAAGAGCCGGCGAGGCTAGTTAAAAAGGCGCTCTCGGAAGAGCTTAAGGCGGCGGGGTTCATCGTGACGGACGCTAAGGAGGCGGAGCTCGTACTCGCAAGCTCGATAAAGGCCTTCAGGCTCGACGTCGGCGGGCGCGACGAGGCTGAGATAGCAATCGATGCGGTCCTTGAAAAGTCAGGCGGCGGCGCTCTCTGGACAGGGACCTTCGCCTTCAGGAAGGAGCGGTACGCGGGTGTCATGGGCAATTCGCGCGGGACCCTTGAAAGACTCGTCAACGGCGCGCTCTCAGCCGCAATAAGAAAAGGCGTGAACGGGATGGTCGCTGAGGTGAACCGATCAGCGGACCGATCCGGCGGCAGGGCCGAAAGTCCTTCGATAGACGCGAGGGAGGTCGCTGGAACCGGCCGGCTCGTCATATCTTCGGCCCCGGAGCGCGCGAAGGTCTACATCGACGAGGTCTATTACGGACTCACCCCGTTGACCCTCGATCTCAGGCCCGGCATCCATGATGTCAGCGTCGGCCAGAAGGGTTTCCGGGATTCAAAAGAGCGCGTCTCGGTCCGGTCCGGAGAGACTACCGAGCTTGAGGCGGCGCTCGACAAGGAATAAAAAGAGACATCCATTGATGTAAAAACCCCCGCGCGCCTTCCGGCGCGCGGGGGTTTTTGTTTTTTTAAACGGCAAGGACCATTCCTGGCTATCTCTAAAAATTAGGAATTTTTTCTGAGGTCAAGGAAGGGCGGAAAATAAAAAGCGGAGCATATATGGTAATATGTGAGCATTTTTATTTCCGACCTGACACAGTCCTGCCGGACGGGCAAATCCGTATCAAGCGGCTTGAGAATTGTTTGACCCGGAGGCTCCGTACCAGCTTTGGCCCTGCGCCGAGCAGTCAGGAAAAATAACAATTTTTAGAGGTAGCCTCCTATTACTTCCTTGCCAAGGGCAGTCTCCTCGCCTCTTTCGCCTCTATATACGCCCCTTTTTTTCCGGCCCTTGCGATGCCCTCTACAATGACAAGCTCGCCTTTGGGCCTCAAGGGTGAGAGCCCCTTGGGCGCACGCCCGGACACATAGATGCAGGCGGTATCATCCTCTATCGCCCAGTCGCTCCTGGTGGCAGGGGAAGAGCCCGGGCACCGCGCCTTCCACCCCTTGAACCTGCCTTTCAAGAGGACCTCCCTGCCCTCGAAAGATACAGGGTCCTTAAGGATGGAGGCGGTCTCGGTAAGCTCTTCGGCGCGGTCCCCGGCGTAGCCTCCGGAGGCCGGGCAGCAAGAGATCGCGAGCGCCGTCAAAAGCGCCGCTATTACTCCGCGGCCAGGCTCACCTCTTATTGACAGAGGACTTCTCAAGTATCTTCACCTCGAGCTTCTTCATGTTCAACGCCTTGGACGACCCCTTTGTGAACCCCGCGTGACCGGTCCGTTCCCTTGAGAGGTCTCCTGCCCACCACCAGTCCGAGAAGGCGTCCATGCAGAGGAGGTCCGGACAGGCGATGTTAAGGGGGTACGGGTTTGTAAGGTCCATTACGTCCGAGGCGATGAGCGTGAACTCGTTGTACCCGTCGATGGGGTCGTAGAGGTAGATGCTTGGATTGGCGCTCGTACACGTGGGCCCGTCCGAGTAGTAATTCACGAGCACCGTATAGGTCCCTGCCTGCGCCGTGTCGTTTGATATGTATGTCTCGTATGTCTGCCCGGAGTCAAAGGAGTCGGGCGTGAAGGTCCCGTTCGGGGTGGACGGCCCGTCGTAAGGGGCGTAGACGTTCCCGTCCGGCTCGATCACGTAGAGGTCGAGGTCCGCGTCGCACGCCCCCCAGTCGACCATGAAGCCGAAGGGGCCGGAGGCGCTGTACTCGAGCGTGCCGCCGCCGAGGCTTGAGAGGAGCGCGGAAAGGTAAGAGCCCCAGGTAGAGCCCGCGGAGCGCGCCGCGTTTATCGCAAGTAGCGAGTATTCGGATAAGTCCGAATCGTTCGTCTCGCTCGTCTGCGGGAGATATATCGCGATCCCGGCAGACCCTTCGGCCCCTGTCCCGGTCGTCCTGTTCGCTACGACGAGGCCGCCGGTTATCTCGGCCATCACGTCAGCCGCGGCGGCCTTGACCGCGCCGGAGCTGAGCCCATGGATATAGCTTGCCACGGAATAGAGGTCGTGGTTGGACTCGTAGTCGTACTCCTGGGTGTTTACCTGGGCCGACTGCATGACCGCCGATGAGGTGGTATCGGCCAGCAGGGCATCGGCAAGGGCCCTCACCTTTTCATCGAGCGCCGTTATCCTCGACATGTACACGGCCGACTTCGTCGTCTTCTCCCTGCCGTTTACGGCGTAGAAGTCGGCGTACTCGTTGACGCTGGCCGTTGCAAGCTCCCTTCCGCTCATGGACGGGTCGGCGATGAGGCCCGCGAGTATCGCGTCATACGGGTCGCCG